>CAYGTA010000103.1:0-5146 GCA_964352605.1 uncultured bacterium
TTTAATACTAAGGGGCTTCGCTAACCTTCACCATAGAAAACTGCATAGGTACCGTAGAAATTAAGTCAAGTTCTGTGCCACTACTCTGAAACACAGTCACTTCAACAAAGTCACCTTGTGCAAGCTCTAAGATGCCGCTTAGTGATTGACTGGTACTACTGCCTGCTACGGGTGTTTCTGTGTCAGTGAGTTGTGTTTGACTGCCATTTTTGACTATGGTTAATAGCCGGTCGCCTGCAGCGTTGGCTTCCCAAGCTATAGTGGCGTTAATTTGGTAAATACCACTTTCGTTAATCGTTAAGCGTGTACTGTTGCTAGCGTTATCATGAAAGGCGTTGGTGTCAAAGGATTCTGCATTCCAAGTGACTTTACGAACGGCATTATTAGGAATAGCCTGATTAGTTGTTGTGCCTACACTTACCGTAGGGCTTGCTGCAGAACTGCTAGAGAGAGCCGAAATGGCAGCTTCATTTGCCTCGATAGCTGCTTTTGCAGCATCAAAATTAGCAGAAATAGCTGCAAAGAGTTCATTAAACGCAGTTGCAGAGACTTCCGCGCCAGCTTGAAAGTTTGAAGCAATAGGGCTAAACGTTACAGCTAGCGTCCAAATACCAAAACCAAGAGCTAAACTTGAAACGAGGGCTTGAAGGCTTCTTTTTACAGTACTTTTCATTTTTCTTTCTCCTTTAATTTCCGAAAGTACAAGCGTTGAAAGTTGAATTTTCATTGTCAAATAAACAAGCTGTTAAAAGCTGACTACCTGTTGTAAAGCTAAAAGAACTAGCTGTTAAAGCTATGCCAGCACTACTTTTAGCTGCGTTAGAAACGGACACTGTGTAATTTGTATTAGCACTTAAGGTAGCGCTAGGCGTGCAAGTTAAAATAGTTGAACTTGCATTCCAACTAAAGTCACAAGCAATAGAGGGTTCAAAACTAACGGCTGCTTGTGTGGCTGCTTCATCCATCGATTCAGAAAACGTTAAGCTGATGTTTGTATTAAGCGCAACATCAGAACTATTACTCTCAGGACTCGAGCTTACGAGGGTGGGTGTTTGGCTGCTTGCTGTGGGTGTTGCTGTTTGAACAGCTGTTCTTGTAGAGGTTTCACCGCTGGTGTTTTCTGCTTCTAATGCAAAGAAGTAGCTTTGGTCATTGTTTAAGCCTGTCAGGGTAAAAGGTGACGTGGCTGAACTTGCTACTTTGCTTAGGCTTGAAGCAGTTGTTCCTTGGTAAATGTTTACCTGTTTAAAGTCAAGCTCAGTGCTTGCATTCCAACTAAGGCTTACTTGGCTATCACCTACACTGACACTAAAGCCACTTGGTGTTGCAGGTATGCTGCTGGGTGTGGGGTTAGTCTTCTGATCGCAAGCCGCTAACATCAGAATGGCCACACAGAGCATGCATAACGTGTAAAGAGTTTTCATTCGCACCTCCTTGGTGTTGACCTTAGTTTGCAAAAAGAGGCGTTACACAAGCGTTATATGGTTTTAAAGAAGATGCTTTTTAGAGAGATAATTGGGTAAGAATGGTTTTCGAATTTTTAAAAACTGGATAGTTCTTTAAAAATTTGGATTGATCGCGAAAGCGCTATGCATGCTGCCTAAAGACAGCAAAAAACAAGACATCTTGCAATGCCTATAATGCTTTTAAAGCTAAACGTTAGAATTTGCGTTAACGCAAGCCCTTAAGCTCATTAAGTGCTTCTAAATAACTAAGTAAATCAGGCCAAGCTTTAAACTCGAGTTGTTCACCAGAGCGTAAATTTTGAATTTTAATCACTAAAGGTCGATAATCAATTTTTATAATAACTGCGTGGCTCGAACTGTGTCTTGTCATGCTAATAAGGTAGTAAAAAGAGCGTTACAGGAGCGTTACACGCGTTAGCTGCAGCATCTTTAAGTCAATCTGTTATAGCAGTTTTCAGCTTAAACACAGCATCGGCTTAGGCCATGGGTTTTTACTCAGCTAGTTCGGCATTTAAACCTAGCTAAGCGTTTTAAATGCAAAAGGCTATAATAGCGCTTCATTAAGTTCTTTTTTTAAGTAATCAGGCAAAATGTTCAGATCTAAGTCAGCTAGCAAAGGCCTAATTCGCTTAACTTGCGCTTCAGACCCCAAATTCAAAGTATTAATAAGCACTCGAGTTTTGAATACAGGTGCAGCATTTTCTTCTAGCATTTCGTAAGCGTTCTCTAATAAGTCTTCTACTTCGGTGTTGCCTAGTTTCTCTGCGCATTCGGCTAGGCGAGCAAAGACCATAGCGTGAAGCTGTTTATGCTCACTCTCTTGCAAGACCTTTTGATAGTGTTCTTTTGCTACCACATAGCGCTCTAACTCTAAATAAGCTGACGCTAGGGTCGTTCGCAAGTTAGACGTATTTTCAAAAGGCCCTAAAGCTAAGGCCTCTTCTGCTAACGGTAAAGCTTCTTCAGTTTTACCTAAATCCATAAGGCAATAAAGTAAATTCCCAGTGGCATCCACTTGAAAGTAGTGAAGGCCATGTTTTTTGGCTAAGGCTAAGGCCTCGTGGTGCAAAGGTAAAGCTTCATCATGCCTACCCAAAACATCATAAGTTGCTGCTAAGCCCGTCACTATGCTTACATAAGTATCTGTAACTTCTTTGCCACGCAAGTTTTCAAGTTCAGTCTCTAAAATGCTAATAACTTCTTCAAATTCACCTAAAGCGTGTAGCAAAATAACTTGCGTAAGCATAAAGCTTGCCTGAAAATAATCATTCTCAACGGTCTTAGCTAAATCTTTACAGCGATTCACGCAATCCTGTGCTTCTTCAACATCTCCCTGCCTTAAAAGAACAATCGCTTTCATATTTAAAGCAGAAGCTGCAATATAACTATCTTCATGGTCAACAAGGTCTTCAGCTAAGTCAAGCGCAGCTTTATTATGACCCAAACGCTGCAAGGTTTCTAGCTTTCTATATAAAAGCTCAGGTTTAGCCCTAGCTACTGCATGGGTAATAGCTCTATCTAAAATAGGCAAAGCAGACTCTAAAAGACCCTGATTCCAGTACCTTAGAAACGCTTCTTGCCAAGCAGCAACTGCTTCTTCTTTGCGATTTGCTGCTAACCAATGCTCAGCCTTAACAACAGCCTCAAAGTCACTAAACTCAGCCACTCGAGCATGCATGAGTTCTTTACGAGAGAGACTAAGCTGCTGATAAATAGATTGCCTTAGTAAATCATGACTAAACTGATTATGCTGCAATAAACCTAAAAGCTCGAGTGTTTCTATAGCGTCAAGAATGGCAAAGTCAGATAGACCTGTGATTTGTTTTAAGAGGTTTACCGTAAATTCAGAACTAATGACAGCTGCAGCCTGAATGATTCTTAGCGCTTCAGCAGATAAGTGAGCCATGCGGCGCTCGATTAAGTCTGAAACGGCGTTTGGTACATCGAGTTCACTGTAGTCTTTGGTTATGCTGTCAATACTGCTGTGCCAGCCTTCTTGATTGGCTTTGAGTAAACCTGTTTCAAATAAAGATTTTAAAACTTCAAGAGCAAACATAGGGTTGCCGCCCGTGGTTTTGCATAACCACTCTGCAAAAATGGGTGGGCCTTGCGTTTGATTCATAAGTTCAGCTAAGAGTTGCGCCATGGCGGTAGTATTTAGCGCTTCTAAAGAATGACTACTTAACACGTGACTCGAGCTTAAAGCACTTAAAGTTGCGCCAAGCTGCGCTGAAACTTCATGACTACGGTAACTCACAAGAAAACGTAAGCGCTTGCTGTTTGCTGCGTAACTCAAAACACTCAAACTCGCTTCATCTGCCCATTGCAGGTCATCCCAGCGGTAGTGAAAGTTTGCGTTGGGTTCAGCCATGGCTTCTAAATAGCGACATAAGGCTTCTAGCAAGCGTGCTTGGTTGACACTGGTATCACCCGAGTTGGCATTTAGTTCAGGGTAAGCTTCTGGTACTAAGCGCACCAAATCATAGTTATAAGCACCCAAATCAAGCTTTTTGCCTTGCTTGATTTGCTCTCTAATAAGTTGAATTAAAGGATAAAACGGAATTTGCCCTAAACCCTCTTGACTACGAATGACCAGCGCTTTACCTGCAACTTCAGACATCAGCCTAGATTTACCAGCGCCTGCCTCACCAGCAATAGCAACAACAGAACTATCAAAACTAAGCAACACCTCTAAATCATGAGCGCGCCCCACCAAAGACGGAGGCCGCAAGACACTAAGAGGTACACTCGACTTGCTTTCTTTTTGCCTAACTTCAGCTAGCAACAAAGGTTTTGCTGCACGAATAAGCTCAACAAGCTCTCTTGTTTCTGCCAAAGGTTCAAGGTCAAGCTCAGCTTTCAAGCGCCGCTGAAAGCGCTCAAATACGCTTAAAGCCGTATCTCTTTGCCCAGCCAAATAAGCCGTTTGCAAAAAAGCCCGAACAATATCCTCAGCCAGATCATCCTGCTCAACCAGCCGCCCCAAAACCTGCGCAGCCAAAGCGTAATCTTGCTGCTCAGTTAAAACCTCAGCATAACGCAAAGAACTATCCTGCCAACTCGAGCGTAACGCTTCACGCTCTAAACTCAACCACGTTTCAAACCCCTCACTATCAGAAACACTTAAGCCCAAAAGAAAATCAGCACGATACAACTTAAGCGCCTCAGCCCAATCTTGCTTAGCGGTTGCCTCTTTAAACGCCTGTACATCTGTCGCTATAAGCCAACGCACCCGACTAGGCTCAACCTCAATCGCTGCATACTCGAGCTTCTTAGTGCGACTTAAAAGCTGTCTTAAGTTTCTTCTTGAACTCGCCTCATCTGTATCAGGCCAAAATAGAAAAGATAACTGCTCTCTAGCAACCCAAGAGCCTGCATAAGCCAAATAAGCCAGTAAACAAAACGGCTTACCCAAAGCAGGCTCGAGCCAGCTATCATTGTATTTAAGTTGCGCTTGGCCAAATAACTTAAGCATGATTACCTTTAGTATAGCTAATGATTGCACTAGCTTGTGCGACTAAACTTTTCTAGAAATCCAGCAACTAAAAACAGCCTGAGTTGTAATGAATCTGTAACCTAATTATGCTGTCAGGAACGCAAAAATTAGCATTCTTGTAACACTACTGTAATGTAATTTTTTTGTCATACAAGCCTTTCATAATGAAGTTCTTATGAGAGCA
>CAYGTA010000103.1:5246-12195 GCA_964352605.1 uncultured bacterium
GTAATGTAATTTTTTTGTCATACAAGCCTTTCATAATGAAGTTCTTATGAGAGCATTTTTCTATTCCATCATCCTACTAAGCTTTCTTTTTCTGACTGCCTGCAGTACAGAACAGCAAGCTCAACTCATTGATACTGACTTACTAAGTGACGCCTCGTTACTTGATAGTTACGTAACTTACCCCAACGAGCGCATAGGCTTTGAAGCAGACGGCTTAACAACCCAAGCTGACACCGACTTAGAACTCACCCTATCAGCTACCGTAAGTTCACCCGTCTATAAAGGCCAGACACTCCAAGCAACCTCAGTTGCCTTAACAAACGACTACGCAGTTGTTAGTTACAACACCAAAGGCCAACAATACTTAGGCGGCTTAGACGTTATTGATATAAGCGACAAACAAGAACCCAAACTACGCACCCGCCTTATTTACTTAAGCGCAGATGTGAACGCAGTTAGCGTTCATGACAACAATGTCTACGCAGTGCTTGCTACCGAAAATGAAAAAAGTAGCTACACCGCACTACTCCAAGTACTCCCCCTAAACAGCAATGGCAGTGTTGAACTGAGCGTCAACAAAGGCATGAAAGTTATAGGCCTCAAAGGCTACGTGGGTACAAGCGTAACCGTAACAGATAAAGTCTTAGTAACTTCAGGCGATAACGCTGGCCTAAGCATCTTAGACATACCCAGCTTAAAAGAAGCAAGCTTTATAGAACTAGATGACGCCCGCTGGGTAGACCAACAAGGCCGCTACACCGCAGTTCTACAAGGCACACCTGGCAGACTAAGCATCTTCAACGAAGACATGACCCTAGAGCAAGAAATTAGCCTAGACGGACTAGACATACCCGAAGCAAAATCAAGCGTAACCCTACTAGGCACAACCGCATTTGTTGCCACAGGCTCACAAGGCGCAGTACTCGTAGACCTAAGCTCAGGTGAACTCCTATCAGAATTACCCGTAGCTGAAGGCTTCAGTACAAACGCCATAACCGCAGATAGCAACTTCGTATTTGTAGCAGGCGCAGACAACGGCATTTACGCAGCCTACGCAGACCACACCTTCGAACAACCCGTACTCGAAAAAGTAAACCTAAACACCCTAGGCAAACTCGCCCTAAAAGACTTCGACTCAGCCAACCACATAGCCCTAGACGGCAGCACCCTAGTCGTAGCAGCCGGCCTAGGTGGCGTAAGAATCATCGAACTAGGCGTACAACCCCTAAGCCTAGAATCAGTCGGAAAATGCGAATGGCAAGTCAAAAACCCCAATAACTTCCCCGTATCCTTCCACTGGCAAGCAGAAGACAACAGCGCAGAAGGCTACCAAATAGCCAAAGAAAACAGCGAAACAAACTTCAGAACAGCAGACGTAAAAAAAGGACTCAAGCTTTCCGTAAACAACAAACAAATAAGCAAAGCCGACTCAAAATACAGCTGCGGTGAAGAAGAAGCCAAAGCAGATGTAGAATTCAAAATAGTAAAAGACTGGTTCAACAACAACGGCAGAGAATACGGCTTCCAAGCAGAAATACGCTTAACCAACAACAGCAACGAAACCATTGAAGATTGGGAAATCAGCTTCACCAAAGACGCCAAATTCTACAGCGTATGGGGTGCATCCTTCAAAAGCAAAAATGATGAGGTTACACTCAAAGCCCTAAGTTGGAATGAAGAAATCAAACCCGGTCAATCCATCACCATAGGCATGACTGGCACCGCCAAAGAAGCCTTCGACAGTGTAGAAGACCTAAAAACCAAACTCAAATTCGACTAAGAAAATAAAAAACAAAAGAAGCTCGAGCTTAAACACTCGAGCTTCTCTTTTGTTGTATTAATAATTTCGTTTTATTGAGCAGAAACTAAGATGGGGGAAGAAAGAGGAATCTGAGGTAAAACTGAATAATGGTCGTCTTTACGTTCTAAAGTGATAAAGACGTAGGTTTCTCCTTGGTGTTTGGGTAAATTTTCATTATAAGTGCAAATTTCGGAGTCGTCTTTTGGGAAAACTCTTATGGTAGCTTGGTCAGGAATACTATCTTCAAGTTCGGGATTATCTATGATTAGCTTTGTCACAAAAGCTGACCACCAAGCCAACCTTTGCTGTAAATCCCCTTCGGGTTTGTTTGGGATTAGTTCAGAAGCGCTAAACATATACATACCCTTTCTAAGAAAACATTTTAAGGTAAGTATACCTAGAATACCGTTTATTCCTTACACTGTCCAAATTACAATTAAAAATGCTTAATGAATTCGGAGATATACCAATCTGCTCGACTTTGAAGGTCATGTTGAGCTTCTGTAATAGCAAGAGACCAGTCTAGACTTAATCTTATTGATTCTCTATGCGTTAGGTGGTCTCCGTTTGGCAATAACCTATCACGATGAGGTGTGCCTCCCTCAGTATCTATTCTCACTACCGAATACCATTTTTGTTCATGCAGATACTCAAGGCTCACTACGAACTTGGTGATGTCTTTCGCTTGGCGTTCAATAGTTATTTTGATTCTTTTGTCGATACCTACTTCATGGGAGCGGGTTTTGGTCTGTAGCATGCTTTTATTCGCATAATCTGGCATGTTTTTTAGTCTTCACATACCTTTACAAAAAAGAATCGAGAAAGATAACTTATCTTTCTCGATTCTTTATGGGTACGTTGCTTATGAAATTGTAAATTTATTTTGGTCACAGTCTCTATAATCATGTTTATCTTCCTTTTGTCTCGATATTGCGTTTTACAAATATGTCTATATTAACCGCATTTGCTGTAGCCGCAGCTTTCGCATTTTTGGCAGCCTTCTTCGAATCTTAGGGGGGTGCCGCAGTCTGGGCAGCCTTTGTTTTTGTTTTGTATGTTTTCTACGCCAGATGCTTCTAAGGCTACGGCGATTAGGTCGGCTTTGCTGGCGACCATGCGGCCTTGGTAGGTGCCGTACATGCCGCCGTTTATGCCGCGTAGGGTGTTCACAATGGCTTCTGCGGGTACGCCGTATTGTAAGGCTATGCTTACGACGCGTCCGAGGGCTTCTGAGTCTGCGTTGGCTTCGTCACCGGCTTTTCCGCTCATTATGAAGACTTCTGTAGGTAGGTCGTCTTGTTTGTTTACGGTTACGTAGAAGCCGCGTTTTTCGCCACTAGGGAGCATGAGTTTTACGGTGTCTGTGAAGCCTGTTAGGCGGGTTGGGCGGTCGAAGAGCGGTTCGCCTGGTATGAAGCTTGGGCTCTGTGTTGGTGTTGCTGTAACGGCTTTGTTTTCTGTTATGGGTGCTGCTACAGCTACGGGTTTGGTTTCTTCTTTGCTTTCTTCTTTTTTGGTGCTTAGTACTTGGAATTGTCTTGAGCCGTCACGGTATACGGTTATGCCTTTGCAGCCTGTTTTGAAGGCTAGTGCGTAGGCGTCAAAGACATCGCTTACGCTTGCCTCGTTGGGCATGTTAATGGTTTTTGAGATGCTGTTGGCTACTTTTTTGCCACTGGCATCGAAGCTGCTTTGTACCGCGCCTTGCATGAGTACGTGGTCTTGTGGGCTTATGTCATGAGCGCATACTAATACGGCTTTTACGTCGTCTGGTATGAAGTCTAAGCCTTGTACGCTGCCGTGGTTGTTTTGTACTTGCTCTACGACTTTATCCCAATCCCAAGTACCATTTTTGCTGTAGTCAGGGTGGGATGCATGGCGGTCTAGTAGGTCTTGGAATAAGGGGTGGATGAGGCTAGCGTAGCTGTCACCTATTTTGCGGTATACGAAGGGTGCAAAGACGGGTTCAACACCGCTGCTTACGCCCATGAGCATGCTGGTTGTGCCTGTGGGGGCTACGGTTAGCATGGCTACGTTACGGCGAGGAGTTGTTACGTCGCTATCGCTTATGCCAGGAAAGCTGCCGCGTTCTTGGGCGAGTTGTTCGCTGGCTACGGTAGCGTTGTCTCTTAGTTCTGAGATCATTTGTTCTACGGCTGCGCGGCCTTCTGGGCTGTCGTATCGGTAGCCCATCATAATGAGTGCGTCGGCTAGGCCCATGACGCCAAGACCAAGGCGGCGTAGTTTCATGCTCATTTGGCGGTTGTCTTCGAGGGCAAATTTGTTTACTTCTAATACGTTATCTAAAAAGCGAATGCAGTTGCGGACATCTGTTCTGAAGTTAGGCCAGTCAAAACCTTTGGTGCCTTCATTTGAGGTTTTTACATAAGCTGCTAGGTTTATGGCGCCTAAGTCGCAAGGTTCACCTGCGTAAAGAGGAATTTCGCCGCAAGGGTTTGTGCTTTTAATGTCACCGTATGCGTTGCGCATGGCGTTTTGTTCGTTTATGCGGTCTATGTATATAAGGCCGGGTTCACCTGTTTGCCATGCATGGTCAGCAATGTCGAGTAGGGTTCCTGAACGACTCGAGCTGTTTTTGTGCATGAATTCGTCAGTAACGAGTACGCTTATGTTGAAGGTGGAGATGTCACCTTCGTTTTGTTCGCGGTCTAGGTCTTTTGAGGTAATGAAGTCTTTTATGTCGCTGTGGGTGATGCTCATGGTGGCCATGCCTGCGCCGCGTCTGGTGCCGCCTTGGCGTATGACGCGTAAGGTGGGTGCGAAGATGTAGCGTAGGGTTGCTACGGGGCCTGCGTAGTCTGCGCCGCCTAGGCTTGCCCAGTAGGCGAAGTTATCGAAGACTTCCACGGCGAAGCTGCTGGGGCCGCTGCTGTTGCCGCCGCTGCCTTTTACGGGTGTGCCTTCGGGACGTAAGTCACCTAAGTCCAGCACGACATCTTCGTTGTTTAGAAGCCTGTAGATGGCGTCTGAGCCACCTTTCCAGATTTTTTCTACGGAGTCGCCGACTTTGTGTCTGGGTAGTAGGTCGGGTATGTCTTGGCTTTCTATGAATTTTGCGTGGCGGTAGCCTTTGGTTATGTATTTGCCGTGTACTAAGTCCATGTAGGTGCCGCTTTTGACTTTTTCGTAGTCTGGGTGGGCTGCTGAGATGGTTAGGTAGAGTTGTCCTGTTGGTTTGCTGAAGCTTCTTTTTGAGGGTAGGGGGTCTAGGCAGAGGCCGTTACCGCCGCCGACTTTGGTTACGAGGGCTAGTTTGGTGGCTAGTTGTAAGACCCATTCGTTGCTGCCTTCTTGTTGGGGGCTTCCGTCTTGTACGAAGCAGTTTAGTACGTTGCCGTGGTTGGTTGCTGCGCCTGCGAGTACGCGGCCACCGGGGCAGAAGCGTTTTGTTGCCATGAGTTCGTAGAAGGTGTTTGCGTAGTGTGTTTGTGCTTCGTCTTTTTCGCCTTTGGCGACCCAGTTGGCTACGCGTCTGAATAAGCCTGAAAGATCTTTGTCTTCTGGCGTGAAGTATTGCCTTTTTGCTATTGCAACGGCATGTTCGTCGAATTCTAGAGTTAAATCTGCTTCTTTAATGATAACTTCGCCCACAACTTCCTCCATATAACTGCTCGGATCACATTTAGTGACTCCGTATTTATCTTGTATGTGAATATGTCTTTGGTACAAGATGTTGTATCTTAGAAAATCTATCAGGTTTTTGAGTGCCACGTCAAGTGTTTCATGACAAAAAAACACTCACAGTGGAAAAATTCACAAATTGTACTTTAAGAGGTTACAGGTACAACATAATGTATGCTGCTTAAAACTCGATTAACTTAAAGACAAAAGAATATAACATAAAAAAACCAAAAAAAGAAAGGTCTCAGGCTAACAAAATAACAAGCAAAAACACCAAACTAAAAATGTAAAAACAAAGTCTTAAGCTTAAAAAGTAAAAACCCCAAAAAAGCTACTAAAGCTAGGCAAAAAACAAAATGAACCCTACAAACCCAAAAACAAGAACACAGCCTAAAAAAGCCACAAACAACCGTTACAATAAAACCATGAACGTAAAAAACCAACTAAACTCGAGTCTTTCCTTACCTGTCATTGCAGCACCCATGTTTCTTATCTCTGGTCCACAACTTGTCACTGAATGCTGCAAAAACGGCGTAGTTGGCACTTTTCCTGCACTTAACCAGCGCACTAGCGAAGGCTTTAGGGACTGGCTTAAAGAAATCAAAACAACACTAGCAGAAAGCAATACCGAAACCCCTTACGGGGTAAACCTAATTGTCCACCACACAAACCCTCGTTTAGAAGCAGACTTAAAAATTTGCGTCGAAGAACAAGTACCCATCATCATTACCTCTCTAGGTGCCGTACCTGACCTTGTTAAAGCGGTACACAGTTACGGAGGACTCGTTTTTCATGATGTTATAAACAGACGGCACGCCGAAAAAGCAGCTGAAGCAGGTGTAGATGGTCTTATTTGCGTAAGTGCAGGCGCAGGTGGACACGCAGGAACCCTAAACCCCATGGCATTCATAAACGAAGTAAAAAGCTTCTTTGACGGTTACATCTTACTTTCAGGCGCTATGAGCACAGGTCAAGACATAGCAAGCGCCATGCAAATGAGTGCAGATTTTGCCTACATGGGTACACGCTTCATAAACACCACCGAAAGCAAAGCCCAAGACGACTACAAAAACATGATTATAAATAGTGGCATAAGCGATGTCGTTTACACCGCAGCCGTATCAGGCGTAAATGCCAACTTCTTAAAACCCAGCTTAGAAGCCATGGGCATAACCAAAGAACTCTGGGAAGGCAAAGCCAAAATAGATTTCGGAAAAGAACTAGACGCAGCCCAAGCAGAAGCTAAAGCATGGAAAACCGTCTGGTCAGCAGGTCAAGGCGTAACGAACATACACGACAACAAACCCACAGCAGAGCTCATAGCAAGACTCAAGCTCGAGTTTAAAGAAGCTATAGAGCGACAAAGTCAGTTACTTGGCAAATATAGCTAAGCGTAAAATAAAAAAACCTCCGAACTGCAATTGCAATTCGGAAGTTTTCAAGAAAACAATAAAAAACTTATACTAAACTGATTTCATCGTGTCATAAAACTGAGGAGGTCTGAGC
>CAYGTA010000104.1:0-12107 GCA_964352605.1 uncultured bacterium
ACTACGCTCTGACTCACTCAGTCTTATGACACGATTAAATCAGTTTAGTATTAGATAAGCCTGATTCATAAGCACACAGCGAAATTTCAAGTCTCTCACAATCAAATAAGCTCGAGTGTTTGTATAATTTTTCGTCATTTTTACTCATTGTGTACTTCGTGGCTTGGTCATTTTAGTCTTATAATTTAGCTGTGGAGCTTTAGAGATTTAAACTGTAGCGAGCGCACTAAAGCCAGATTTTTCCGTAATGTTAATGTATGAATTCTTGCAACTGGGCTGTTAGGAAATGAGGAAACTTTTACTTTCTCATTTAATAGGCCTTTAAATTGGCTTTTTAGAATCAATTATGAAATTTTCTTAATTCTTTCTCATATCCATTTGATAGTTTTGTAAGAGTTGAGTTAGTACATTAGTACTTGGAAAAGTACAACTGTACTTCTCTGGAAGCAAAGATATCTGATCCCCACATGGGCGCTTGGATCAGATGGAGCGAGTAGCGCAACCGACCAGAATGACGTTTTCTCATTGCCTGCTTGTGCCCAAACCAAATACTATATGAGGTAAAAGGTCTATATGAGAATAAACGTCAACACTAACATCATCTTAAAACTGTTCACTTTGGTTTTCATTCTTAGTACCGTGCTTTTATCTGCATGCTCTAAAGTTTCTAGTACCCCACCAACTACCACAACTGAAACTATTGAAGAGACAACCCCAAAACCTGAAGGGGACGGTGTAAGCACTAAAACCCCAAAACGAATTGGCGAAGTCCAAATTGGTGCCTATATAAAAGGTGCTACTTGGAATAAATCTATACTCTTTGAACTTGAAGATAATCTCGGTCACGAATTTGATATCATGCAATGGTTTACCAGCTGGCCTTCACCCTTTGAGCCTTATATTGTAAACCGTGTTTTAGATATTAATCGCATCCCTTTAATTACTTGGCAATCTAATAATCAATCTTTATCAGATATTATTGCTGGTAATTATGATGACTATATTACGAGTTGGGCTAAAGGTATTAAAAGTGTTCAAGGTGATGTCTACTTACGCCCCTTCCCCGAAATGAATGGCGACTGGACAAACTGGCACGGCGAACCCGAAAAGCTTGTTGAAGCGTGGCATCATATTGTTAATATTTTTCGTGATAACAACGTAGAAAACGTAAAGTGGGTATGGTCACCCAACATTACAGATGAACCCCGTACACCCGGAAATGCTATGGAGCTTTACTACCCTGGTAGTGACTATGTAGATATTTTAGGTTTAGATGGTTTTAACTGGGGTACTGTGCGTCCTTGGACCGCGTGGAAAAGTTTTGAAGAAACGTTCGAAGTTCCCTACGAGCGTATTACTGCATTAGGTGATCAACCCTTATGGCTTGCAGAAATTGCCTCTACCGAAAAAGGTGGCGATAAAGCCCAATGGATTCACGATATGCTCAACTCAACAGCCTTCCCACAAATTGATGCGCTTATCTGGTTTAACGAAGCCAAAGAGACTGACTGGCGCATACAAAGCTCAGGCGAATCTAAAAACGCCTTCAAATCATGGTTCACGCAAATGAGACTCGAGCAGAGTACTGCAAGTACTGATTAAAACAACTTTCCTATCAAAAAATAAGCTAAGTCAATTGACTTAGCTTATTTTTTTAGCGTGGGCAAATACACAGAATTGAGACTAAAGGAAAGCATAAACTGTGTCAGCTAGGTAACTCCAAGGTTTATTTAGAGTTTCTAAATGAGCCTAAAAACCAAAAAAATGACGTTGCCCTGCAAATCTTTTCTAAATTGAAGGTCATAACTTGAGAGAACTTTGGGAATCTATATTCAAACAAAAAAAATTAAAACCGTTCTTAATACCCTATCCACTACGCTTAGTAGGGGTTTACCTTACGATTGCCTTAGTTTTGACATCCTGCACCATTCTTATGCCAAAACCAGACTCGAGCCCTGTGCGTTTGCCTAACATTCCGCGTGATTCACGCTTAATTGGTGAGCGTCAATTTGGTGTTTTTGTCCCTGAAGCTGCTTGGAAGGCCTCTGAAACGGTAGTTACTTTAGAGCAAAGCATTAATCATGAGTTTGAAATTATTCATTGGTTTACGGACTGGAGTCATGACTTTGAAGTGCAACCCATTCAAAAAGCTTATGACTTAGGTCGTGCGCCACTCATTACTTGGCAAGCCACTGAGCAATCTCTAGAAGATATCTTGGCGGGTGAGTATGACCCGTTTATAAGACGCTGGGCTCGAGCTTCTGCTCAGCAGGGAGAATTTTACGTGCGTATTTTTCCTGAAATGAATGGCAATTGGACAGCTTGGTATGGTGATCCTGAGTTACTAAAAAACACTTGGATTCATATGGTGACGTTGTTTCGGAATGAGGGTGCAAGTAACGTAAAGTGGGTCTGGACACCCAATGTTACCGATGAACCTAATGAAGCATGGAATAGGTTTGAAAATTATTACCCAGGAGACGCCTATGTTGATATTGTAGGTTTAGACGGTTACAACTGGGGAACTAGCAAAGCCCAAACACGCTGGACTTACTTTGAACCCTTGTTTGCTGATGCCTATATGCGACTTGCAGCCTTAACCACCAAACCCATGTGGATTGCAGAAGTAGCCTCAGCTGAAAAAGGCGGCAACAAAGCTGTTTGGATTGAAGACATGCTAAGCAGTAACGCATTTCCGAGGGTTGAAGCTGTCATTTGGTTTAATGAAAAGAAAGAAGCTGACTGGCGTATAGAAAGCTCAGGTGCTTCTAAAAATGCTTTTGGTACTTGGTTTGCCACCTTAAATGCCAATCGCTAAATATAGGCATGCAAACTCCAATCTTAAGCCCTTAAAAACGCTACATTAGGTTAAATGACACGCTTATGGTGCCTACATGGCAATCTTCAAAAAGCTAGCGTATGGCGATTCTTAGACAATCAGCTAGCTAATACTGAACTCGAGCTTGTTGATTTATGGCAGAGTGATGCTACTGGGTTTTGGGGTTGGGCTGAACAGTTTTGTGAAACAGTTGAAGCATCTAAGGCCACTAGGCATGTTTTGCTTGGTTATTCTTTGGGTGGGCGTTTGGCTTTGCATGCGCTACTTAAGCAACCTGAGCTTTGGCATGCTGCTGTGATTGTAGCTGCCGATTCTGGCCTGAGTAGTGCTGCTGAGCGCACTAAGCGTTTAGCTTGGGATCAAGCTTGGGCTGAGCGCTTTTTAAAGGATGATTGGCAGACCCTGCTTAATGACTGGGATGCTCAGGCAGTATTTGCACATTACCCAAGTGAAACCGCGCGTACTGAAAGTGATTTTTCTAGGCAAGCCATTGCAACCTTATTTAATGTTTTTTCTAAAGGCAGACAAGATGATTTGTTACCCCAACTCAAAACATTACGCAAGCCTAAACTTCTTTATCTCTCAGGTGAAGATGACAAAAAATATACAGCTGTAGGTACAGAATTAGCTCAAATCTGCCCTGCCCTATCACACAGTATTATTCCTAAAGCAGGTCACCGACTTCCTTGGGAAAACCAAGAGGCCTTTATAGCTACACTAAAGACCTTTCTAGCTGAGATTTAAGGTCTTGGCGTTTAATTTTACCTGACGCAGTAAGCGGAAACTCAGTCACAAAAAAGTAAGACCTAGGTCGCTTATAAGCAGCCAAATGTTGTTTACACAAAAGCTCGAGTTCTTCTTTTAAGATTTCTTGCTGAGTGTGTTCTTTGGTAATAATGGCAGCTGCAACACGCTGCCCCCACTCGTTATCTTCTAAGCCTAGTACACAGACTTTATCTATAGAAGCGTGTTTTTCTAGAACGGCTTCTACTTCGCTCGGGTAGACATTTTCGCCCCCAGAAACAATGAGGTCAGAACGACGTGTTTGTACAAAAAGCTTACCCTTAGCATCCAAATAACCTATATCACCTGTATGCAAGTAGCCCTCTTTTAAACTTCTTTGCGTGGCAGCTTCATCATCAAAGTAACCCAGCATAACCGTCGGGCCTTTTACAAGAATCTCTCCTGCTTCAGAAGCAGGCAAAGCTTCACCTGCATCATTAACAACTTTAATATGACTAAACATAAGCGCCGTACCTACCGAACTTTGCCCCTCTAAAGCCAACACTGAGTCAGGGCTTAAAGTTGCAACTTGCGAGCATGCCTCTGTTAAACCATACGTCGTTACGACCTTTAAGCCTTGCGACTGTGCATCTTGGAGTAACTTGCTTGACGCTGCTGCGCCACCCAACAAAATAAGTCTTAAGCTAGCTGCTGCCCTAAAGTCTTGTAACTGCAAAAGCCTATAAAGCATAGTGGGTACCAACGATACTAGCGTGACTCGATGCGCTTCATCAGCTAAGTCTTTAGCAAGCTCAGTAAAGTCAAACTTAGCGTGCAGCAGCACTTGCGTGCCGTAAAGACAAGAACGCAACACAATACTTAAACCCCCGACATGATAAAGCGGCATAGCACAAAGCCAAACATCTTGAGCTTGCAAACCCAAACGATAAGCAGACGCATTTGCACTATAAAAAAAGTTCTGCAAGCTCAAACACACACCCTTAGGTTGCCCCGTTGTGCCTGACGTAAACATAATGCAAAAGGTTGCTTCTAAATTAAGTTCAGAACTCAAAATAGGCTCGAGCTTTGTCACCTTTAAATCCTCAAGCAGATAACAAGGCAGGCTGTTTTTTAGTTCAACTACTGCTTCAAATAAATCTTGACTACTGATCAGCAGCTTAGCTTTTGTTTTTTTAACTTGATACTCGAGTTCTCTTTGGGTTAAGCGTGTGTTTAAAGGCAGCAAAATTGCGCCCAACCGCATGACTGCAAAACACAGTTCGACATACTCGAGCCTGTTTGTAAGTAGTACGGCAACGACATCTTGCTTATTGACCCCTAATGCTTTTAACTGGCTTGCCCATGTGCCTGCTTTGTCATTTAATTCTGAAAAGCTGTAAGCTTGATCTTTGAATCTTACGAAGGTTTTATAAGGATTTACAGCTGTTTGTGCGGCAAGCCAGTCAGTCATGATTTAGGGTCTTCTGGGGTACTTTTTGAAGTCTGGTTTGCGTTTTTCTAAGAACGCATTTTTGCCTTCGCTACCTTCTTCAGTTTGGTAGAAAAGCATGGTGGCGTCGCCAGCAAGCACTTGAATGCCTGCTTGACCGTCTAGGTCAGCGTTAAAGCCAGCTTTAATAAAACGAATGGCGGTAGAGCTATGCGCCATGATCTCTTTAGCCCATTTTACGCCTTCTTCTTCAAGTTGATCTAAAGGCACAACTGTGTTTACTAAGCCCATATCTAAGGCTTCTTGAGCATTGTACTGACGGCATAAATACCAAATTTCACGTGCTTTTTTCTGCCCAATAATGCTTGCTAAATAACTCGAGCCGAGTCCTGCATCAAAACTACCGACTTTGGGGCCTGTTTGCCCGAAAATAGCGTTATCTGCGGCTATGCTTAAGTCACTTATGACATGCAGAATGTGCCCGCCGCCTATGGCGTACCCTGCGACTAGCGAAATAACAGGTTTTGGCATGGTGCGCAAATAGCGTTGCAGTTGCAATACATTTAGGCGGGCAACCCCGTCATTGCCTACGTAACCTGCGTTGCCACGTACGCTTTGGTCACCGCCTGCACAAAAGGAGTAAACGCCGTCTTTGGGGCTTGGGCCGTTACCAGCTAGGCACACAACGCCAATGTCGGGGTCTTGCCATGCATCTAAGACAGCTTCGGTCATTTCGGTAATGGTTTCTGGTCTGAAGGCGTTACGCACTTCGGGTCTATTAAAGGCAATGCGGGCTATGCCATCACCCTTATGGTAAGTAATGTCTTGGTAGTCTTTTACGTTTATCCAGTCTACTGATTCTGCTAATTTCATTGGGTCTCCTTAAGCATATAGGCTTGATACTGATTCATGAGGTTTTGACGTATATGGTGGTCTTCGTGAGAGTTGGTTTTGGCTTCAATAAGATGCGATTTTGGCTCCTTTGCTTGCTGACTATGACTTTCCTGAATGGCTTTATCTAAATCTTGGAAGTTTAAAACAAGCTGATGCTCTAAGCCGTATAACTGTGCAGCGTGAAAAAACTCGAGCTTGTGGGGAGTTAAGAAGTAATCAGTAAATTGGGGTTCAAACTTTGAGATGGGTAGCCTATGAAAAATGCCGCCCCCCTCATTATTAATAAGTAAAATAGTTGCAGGAATACCTAGCTGTTTTATAGCTACTAGGCCGTTCATGTCATGGTAGAAGCTTAAGTCACCTAAAATCATGAAGAGACGTTTGTGGGGTTCGGCTACGCTTATGCCAAGAGCGGTGGATATATTGCCATCTATACCGCTAGCTCCTCTGTTGGCAAAGATTTTTATGTTTTTTGCTTCGTGATGAATAAATTGATCTAAATGCCTAATGCTTAAACTGTTGCCTACAAACACAAGGCTATCTTTTGGAATGCTCTTAACAAATTGCGCTAGGACCGCTCCATCAAAGTAATGTTTAGCTAAGTTAGTCTGCCAGAACGCCCAACTGCGTGTCTCTAACTTCTCAAAAGCCTCTTTTAAGGCTGTTTTAGGCTGATGCTTTAAAAGCTCGAGTTTCTCAGCTAGCTGTAAGCAGATTTGGGTTTCATCTGCTTGTATGAATTGGCTTAAATGATGACTATCATCTGCCCACATACCAGCAGCATTTATCTGCCAATCATGCTTAGGGTTTAAGCTTTTTAGGTAGCGTGCTAAAACAGCTGAGGTTGCCATTTTACCAAAGCGAATAATGATGGTGGCTTTTGGCAAATTAAGCTGACTTAAACCCAAAAAACTATCATAGCCTGTTATTAAGTCAAGCTCTTTATTAAGACGTAAGCCAGATGCACCGTCAGCCAAAATAGGAAAACCTGTTACCTTAGCTAGTGTGCTTAAGGCCTCTGTAAAAGCATTATCTCGCGGGCAATCTACACCACAAATAATAAGACCCTGCGTGTTACTAGCAAGGCTTTTGGCAAGACTTTCTAAACTACTTTCATCAAGCAAAGGTTTAACTTGAGGAATCCTTGTGTAAGCACGCTCTCTACCCAAAGCCACTTCGCTTAAAGCCAAAACATCTGAACTCACTTCGCTAGGCTCGAGTGGTTTTCTAAAAGGTAAATTTAGTTGCACCACGCCTTTACGCACGCCTGAGGCCGTTGCGTAGGCTCTTGCTACGGTTGTTCTTAGGCTGTTTATAAGTTCAGCACTGGGGCTTTGTTCGGGTAGCGCAACATCTACCGCCATGAGCGCATAAGAGCCGTATAGATTTACTTGGTTAATGCTTTGATTTGCACCACTATTTCTAAGTTCATGGGGTCTATCTGCTGTTAGAACCAGTAACGGAATGGCTGACTCGTGCGCTTCAACAATCGCAGGAAAAAAGTTTACAGCTGCTGTACCTGAAGTGCAGACAAGCGCTACAGGTTCCTGTAAATTTTTGGCTAAGCCAAGGGCAAAAAAAGCTGCACTGCGCTCATCAAAGTGAGTATAAACTTTGATGTCTGCTTGGCTAGCAAACGCCATAACTAAAGGCGTAGAGCGTGAACCCGGTGCCATGCAGACATGCTTTAAGCCTGCCTTCGCTAACTCACTTACCAGAATGCTTGCCCATAAGCTATTACGGTTAGACATCTGTTATTCCTAAAGCGTTTAACATAGGTCTAAACTTCATAGCGGTTTCTTGCCATTCTTTTTCAGCAACACTACGCGGCATAATGCCAGCACCCGCAAATAACCAAGCACGGTCTTGCTGTAACACAGCACTCCGAATTGCTACGGCAAAAGCACCCTGCAAATCAGCATCTATAAAGCCAATAGGCGCAGCGTACCAACCTCGCGGTAAGGCCTCTAAATCACTAATAAGTTCACTGGCAAGCTCAAACGGTTCACCGCCCAAAGCAGGGGTTGGGTGAAGCGCTTTAAGCAAATCAAGTACGCTCTCATTACCCTTAAGCTTTACCTTAATTGAAGTAAATAAGTGCTGTATGTTGCTTAGCTTTAAGACTGTGGTTTCTGACACTTGAACCTTACCAAAGGCAGCTAAACGCTCAGCTACTTTTTCTTTAACAAGGCTGTGCTCTCGACTTTCTTTTGGGTCAAGCATAAGTGCTTCAGCCAAAGCATCATCTTCTGCTTTGGTTTTACCCCTCGCGGCACTAGCAGCCAGCGCCATGCTGCTAGCCTTATTATCTTTAAGTTCAACCAGCAGTTCAGGTGTAGCACCTACAAAAGCGTCACCCGCGATGGGTTCAAATAAAAAACGGTAACAATCAGGATAGCTTGATTCTAAATAAGTTAACGCTTTTAAAGGCGATACCGGCTTAGCAAACCGAGCTTCTTTCATACGTGCAAAAACCACTTTGCTCAAGTCACCCTTTTGCATAAACCCTTGCGCCTTAGCAATCATGCTGGCCCAAGTTTCAAAAGCAGATAAATCAGCAAGCTCGAGTAATTCGTTGCTTTCGTCTATCACTTGACGGTCTTGTTTTATAAGCTCATAGCGTGCTTGTAAAACGTCTTCTAAGTCAGCTTGGCTGAGTTCATCTTCTTGCAATTCAACATGCACACTTAAAAAACTTCCTTCAGGGCTGCTGTCAAACTGATAGTGCGGCAAAATAAACTGCGCAGGTGCAAAGTTTGTCCAAGCATTTTCAGGGCTAAAGTCATCTTGAAAGGCAAAACCACCAAAGAGTTTTGCCCTGTTTTTTTGGCCTTTTGATTCAGAAAATAAGTCTTTGACTTGCTCTTCTATGTCTTCAATGCGCCTTTCACCCCAACTGCTTATCTCAACTGCACTCCCAAAGCCAGCAATGACGCGTTCATTTTTAGGGGATGCCCATAAAAAACGTGCTTGTCCTTGAGCATGTCTTAAAAAAGTCAAAAAATTAAGGTCAGGGCAAGGCATACTTGCTGATAAAATCTTGCCGTAACGCTTAGCTAAAGCTACTTCTGTCATTTCGTTTCAGCCTCAAAACCAACGCTGCGTAATAAAAGGGGAATAAGATGCTCTAAGATCTCTTCTTTGCTGGGTTCTGCCGTCATGACCCACTGAATCACAAGGGTATAAATAGCACCCATCCAAGCGTGCGCCACCAAGTTTGTATTGCTTACAGAAATATCACCAACAACAATCGCTTCATCTAAAAACTGCTGAATCATGGTGGCAAAACGCTCATGTACTTCTTGGCGTTTCTTTTCAAAGACGGAACCTAAACCAACTGCTTGCACCAGCAAGATTTTGGCAGGCCGGCGGTAACGCGCAAAGGTTATGAGTACCGTCTCAATCGCTATACGCACCTTATGGATACCATCTTCTTCTTGGGCTATAGCTTCGCTGACATTGCGTTCCAAAAGATCAGAAAACTGATCCACTAAAGCTAAAAACAAACGCTCTTTGTTAGGAAAGTGAAAATAGATAGAGCCTTTAGAGACACTAGCTTCATCAACAATGTCATCCATACGGCTATTGTGGTACCCCTTATTTGAAAAGATATCTAAAGCAGCATCAAGAATACGCCCTTTAGTACCAACAAACGCCTGCTCATCTTTTTTAGCCATAAGAAAAACCTCAAAAAGGCCAGACAGTACTGACCAGTCAGTTTATCTTAAAGCAAACACCCCAAGACCAACTCGAGTGTGCCTTACAAAGTCATAATGCATCCTTACAAGTCACGCAAGCCTTAAACATACCCCTCGAGACTACGCCTGACTTTCCTTTTCTAACCTCTCAGTAATAAAGTCTTTTTCAACAGGCTTTGAATAGTAGTAACCCTGCCCCAAATCACAACCCATATCTTTAAGCTGTTCAGCATGCATGGAGGTCTCAACACCCTCAGCAACCACATGCAAACCAAACGCTTTTGCCATAGCAATAACAGCACTCACAATCGGGCCATCACTTAAAGCATCTGAACTTGGGTTACCACCACGCACAAACGACTGATCTATCTTGAGTACATCCACATCAAAATGTTTAAGGTGCGAAAGGTTAGAGTAACCCGTACCAAAATCATCAATAGCCAAACGCAAACCCAACGCCTTTAGCTCTTTTAAAACCTCAATCGTTGCAGAAATATCACCCAAAACAGCAGACTCCGTAATTTCTAACTCCAGATACTTCGGATCAAGACCACTCGAGTTAATCGCATCTCGCACTTCACTAACCAAATCAGGATTCCTAAACTGCAACGGCGATAAATTAACCGCCACAATCACACCATGCTTCTGCCATGAGGCCGCGTCACGGCAGGCTGTCTCAAGAATAAGCTTACCCAAAGGCTCAATAAGCCCTGTTTCTTCAGCAAAAGGAATAAACAAATCCGGCCCAATACGCCCCTTCTCTGGGTGAATCCAACGAACCAGCGCCTCTAAACTCTCCGTCTTACCAGACTGAAAACCCACCTTCGGCTGATAATAAACACTAAACTCACCCCGCTCGAGTCCTCTCTTAAAATCATTTTGTAAGTCAAGTCGGTCAGGTGCTTGCTGAGCCATGTCAGGCACAAACAAAGCTGCTTTTGCTTTACCATTTTGTTTAGCGTAGTACATGGCAATATCGGCTTTTTGCACCAAATCATCTGCATCTTGACTTTCAGTACCGTTACTAACACCAATACTTGCCGTTACAAAAAGCTCATTTTCAAGTAATTTAAAAGGCGGCTCAAGGGTCTTTAAAATACGCTCAGCTGTCGTTAAAGCCAAACTTTCATCGGCACTAGCAAGAAGAATAATAAACTCATCTCCCCCTTGCCGCGCCAGTACATCTTGCTCAGTCAAACACGTTTTCATGCGAACAGCAACATCTTTTAAAAGTTGATCACCCGCACGGTGACCATAACTATCATTAACCAGCTTAAAACCATCTAAATCAATAAACAAAACCGAAAAAGCCCCCTCTTTTTGCATAGCTAGTTCTAACGATTCTTTAAATTTACGGCGATTAGGCAAATCAGTGAGCGGATCATGCAAAGCTTGGTGTTTAAGCTGAGCCTCAAACGCTTTACGCTCACTCACATCACGAATCGTCACAACCGTTCCCTTTACATCAGGGTGGTTAAGCATAGGGTTAAGATGCAGCTCCAAATCACGCTTTACCTCAGCCGACTCAAACCGAAGTTCAGGCTTAGTAGGTGCATCATCCAAATCAAACGTCTGCCAGAACGGTTGCCCCACCAAAGCTTCCGCTGTTAACCCCAACATTGTCTCACTAGCAGGGCTTGCGTAACGCACACGCTCATCAGGCTCGAGTACCGCAATTAAGTCACTACTGTTTTGTATGAGCGCTTTAAACCGCGCTTCAGATGCCCTTAGGGTTTCACTACGTTCTGTTAATAAGTCTAATTCACGACGTGCACGCATTTGCCCCATTCGCAAAGTCCCCCAAAAAGACGCAGCTAAAGTAACAAGTGCTGCGACCAAAATACTGGCGTTAGATACAGTGTTAGCGCGTGCAGCAGTTAAAGACGCCTCACGACTTACAAAATTAATTTCTTCTTGCAAAGCTTCAAACTGAGGGTCACCAAAACGAAAGCGGTCACGTAATCTATCAATAGAACTAATCGACATCATGTTTAGCACACCCTGAACATTAGAGGTAAAGTTAAGCGTGTAAGACTCTAAAGACTCAATAGCACTTACGCCACCTTGATGACTAAATAAACCATCTAACCAACTACTCCGCTGCTCTAAAGCATAGAGTTCTTCAAGATGCAGAGCTATTTCACCTCTACCCTGTTGCGCCTCTCCCTTTAAACGCACTGCTGTTAAGTTATCTTGCTCACCTAAAGTTTGCCACATTAACCTAGATTGTTCTATCGCCATGGTTTCAAGCTGCTCTAAACGCTCCATAACATCACGCCTATCATTAGCGTACTGACGAAGCAAAAAAGCAGAAACAATAGCAACAATGGTTAACAAAACAACAAGTATAAGCGTTAGCCAATTAGGCCAAGAAAAGGTTTTTCTTAAACTAGGCGCAGGCGCAGTTGAAATCATAAACTTAAGTCTAAAGGAGCTTTAAAAAAGCGGCACTGAAAAGATTCACCTAGGCCTTTAAGGAGCTATAAATGCAAAATATTCAACA
>CAYGTA010000105.1:0-7547 GCA_964352605.1 uncultured bacterium
TTTTCGAGAATAGCTTTAGGGGGTGCTTAACGTACAGAAACCCCCGTTTTATCTATGCACCCCAATATAGCTTGTTGGTGCTCCACTAATTGTGTTTGGCAAAAAGATCTTAAAGATTGCTCCACCTTCACTATGATTTCTCACAGAAACACGCCCCCCATGTAATTCAACCAAGGCCTTCACAATTGCGAGCCCTAAACCAGACCCACCCTCAGAACGAACTCGCCCTTTCTCAGAACGATAAAAACGATCAAAGACATGCTTCAAAGCATCCTCAGAAAGTCCTTTACCTGTATCCTGAACGGTAAGTACTAAATTACTCTCTTTTTGCTCTAAACTCACTGTCACACAGCCACCCTCAGGTGTGAACCTCAGCGAATTGCTAAGTAAATTGCTCAAAACCTGACTCAAGCGCTCGGCATCAACTTCAAGCCGATGCAAGCCACGAACATGAGCAACAAGATGGATAGCCTTTTGATCCGCTTCTTTTTCAAAACGAGCAATGGTCCGCTTCACTAAGTCACCTATGTCAACTTCACTAAGCTCTAAAGAGAGCTGCTGCGCCTCGGCTAACGATAGCGTTCGCAAATCAATAATTAAGCGAGAAAGTAATTCCGTCTCTTCATAAAGACTATCAATCGCTTCTGGCGTTAAGGGGTCAACCCCATCTTGCAAAGACTCGAGCTGTGCCTGCATAACTGCTACAGGTGTACGAAGCTCATGAGCTATGTCAGCAATCATGGTTTGGCGCTCCTCTTGAAGCTGCTCCAATGATGACGCCATTTCATTAAAGTCATGAGCTAAAGCAAGGCTATAGTTATCCCAATTGCTTTTATCAGGTGAGACCCTTACCTCAAGATTACCTTTAGCTAATTTGCGTGATGCTAATGCCACACTTTTGATAGGTGTGGTTAAACGTCTCGCAAGAAAGACCGCGAGCAAGTAAGTAATTATCGCTAAAACAATAAACAAACTTGTAATCCAAAGCCAGCGCCAACGCGCTACAGAATTCAAAAGCCCAATACGCCGAATTACATTTTGCTGAATGCTAACAAGATCATTTTTGAGGTCAGATGGTAGATTTTGAAGCTCACCCTGATCTTCAGTTTTATTAAGAAAATCTTCCAACAGAAGTACATACTCTTGTTGATTTAACTCAGCCACCCTGACGATGAAAACCCTAATTGCAATCATCCAAAAAGCCGATGTAATAATTGCAACCGAAAAAATAATGAGCGTTAAGCGAAAGTTAAGACTACGCCTCATGATACTTCAACAAGTTTATAACCGAACCCCCGCACTGATTCTATAGACACGCCTGCATTAGCTAGCTTCTTGCGAAGATTCCTAAAATGCGAATTCAGAACTCGTTCTAAAGCGTCACTCTCAGGCATCGCCCGTTCAAATAGCTCGCTTCGACTAAACACTTTATTGGGTGCCGAAAGCAAACACTCGAGCAGTAAATACTCTGTGGTAGTTAAGTCAATTCGTTCACCCAATACAAAAACAAGTTTGCTTTCTCGATCAAGCTCGAGCTTAGCTAGTCTCAAGCGTTGTTGCGGAGCACTTTTTTGTACCCTGCGCATAATGGTTTTGACTCTAGCCATAAGCTCCCTGACACTAAAAGGCTTACTTACGTAATCATCTGCTCCAAGCTCTAAACCAACAATCTTGTCAACCTCTTCACTTCGGGCAGTTAATAAAATAACGGCTGTATCATTTGAACTTCTTATTTTTTTAAGGACCTCTAACCCACTACCATCTGGCAGCATGATGTCTAAGATAACCAAATCTGGTTTAAGAGTCTTTACGGACTGCAATGCCTGAGTGCTGGTTTCAGCAAGATGCGCTAAATAGCCTTCACGCTCCAAATAATTACGAACCACACGACTAAGCTTAGGTTCATCTTCAACAACCAAAACCCGCTGTTGGTAGCTGGTTTTGGGTAAAACAGCGTCCATAATTCCATGCTAGCAAATAAAGGTGCAGATTAGGTCGAGGTCTCTTTATTCAATCTCGACCTAATCTGCACTTTTACTTCTTAAACTTCTCAAAGTACGGAGCGCATTGGGAGGTATTAATGAGTCGTTTTTTGGTTTTAGGCTTGGCGTTACTTGCACTGGCTTTAAGTGCATGTGTACCATCAAGCACACAAGTTTTAGGGTCTAACAGCAGAACTTACACTTTAGAAGCAAATACCTTTGATCAAAGCAGGTTCACCATAAGAGATGCAGGGTCTGGTTTTGCTTATTACATTGTTGAACCCCGCGGTTTAGGCATAACAGATAGCTGGAAAATCAGCACTCTTCAAGGGCAAAATGTTGGGCGTGTAGATAGAAAACTTATTGCACTGACACCTACTTTTGATATCTACCGTCAGAACAACCTAGTTGCAACTCTTGGTCAAGATGTAGCCGATTTAGTTCGTAATTCTTTCTTAGCAGATCAACTAGGCGAGAGCTACACCATTAAGATGCTAGATGGCAGCAGCTATGTTTTAGTTGGTGATGTTTTTAATTTGAACTATCAAATATTACGACAAGGCACTCAGGTTGCCAACGTAAGCAAACCCCCTATCTCAATGATTGGCTTTTTAGATACAGGCAACTACTTTGTTGAAATTGCTTCAGACCAAGATGACATTTTCATTTTAGAAATGGTTCTTGCGTTTAATGAACTTATTAAAGCGCAAGAGTAACACAGGATAACTAAGGAGAAGTCAAAGGAATGAAGATAATAAAGCGCAATCGGGGTATGCAAATCACGTTGGGTCTGCTGCTTGTTTTGAATGTTTGTATATTAACTATAACCCATGCTCACAGTGCGACGTTTTTAGCTCTTTCAGAAATCGACAAACCCCCCGCACCCGTCTTAGCAACACCCACTGAAACACAAACCCTTTACCGAATTGACCCCAATCAATCACAAGCAACTTACAGTGTGCAAGAAGTTTATGTCGGAACAATTGACGGTAAGTTAGTTGTCGGTACGACCAATGGTATTTCTGGAGAAGTGCTTATTGACTGGAATGATTTTACACAGTCACAACTAGGCATGATAACTGTAGACGTAGAGCAGTTGACCTCAGATAGCAGACAACGTGACCGCCAGATACGTAGAAGCTATCTTGAGTCAAGCAAGTACCCTGAAGCCACGTTTATTCCTGAAGAAGCACAAGCGTTTCCAAGTACAGTTGCACTTGGCGAAAACACTCAGTTTGTTATTCATGGCTTCCTAACCGTAAAAGACATCACAGTTTTATCAGACTGGACCATTGACTTGACCGTCGAGGAAGATAAACTCATAGGTCGCGCCACCACCACTATTTTAATGTCAGATTTTGGCGCTGGCCCCATCAGTATTGTTGGTTTACTATCAACAGAAGATGAAATGCAATTAACACTCGAGTTTGTAGCTTTACCTGATGGTGAAGTTTCAACTGTTGTTACACCGCCAGCCGTTTTTGAAGATGGCGTCTTAACTGAAAGCGATTTACTGTTCAGCGATATTCGCCCTATCATCGAAACAAAATGCGTTGGCTGTCATCTTGAGGGCGAAATTGGCCACGGTATTTACCCCATGGAAACGGTTAGTGATGTCGTTACCTACGCCGAAGATTTAGCTTTGGTCATTGAAACAGGTTTTATGCCACCTTGGTCACCTAGTCACCTAACCCCCCAATTCAAAAATGATCGTAGCCTGAGTGAATTTGATAAAGCAGCTTTACTCGAGTGGATTGCTGCGGGTGCGCCAAACGATGTGCCACTTGATGAGGCATTGCTTGACCAAGCGCCAAAAGGAGCGACCATACGAGAAGATCGGGTAGTTATGATGCCCGAACCTTATGAACCAACGGGAGAGTTAATTGACGATTATCGCTGTATCCTTATCGATTTAGATTTACCAGATGGCGGCTTTGTAACAGGGAGTCAAGTTTTTCCAGGTGATACACGCGTTGTGCATCATGTAATTTTGTTTCAAGCAGGCGCTGACCAGCTTGAAGAGGCGGCTCAGAAAACAGCCGAAGACGATGAGCTTGGCTGGGAATGCTTTGGCGGCACCAATTTGAACTCGGCTGGTGTTGGCCAAATTGGTAACTCGCTTGGAGGGTGGGTTCCTGGGCAGACCCCTACTGTTTCGCAAGAGGGAAGCGGCACTTACGTCCCGCCCGGTGGCCATCTTGTAATGCAAGTTCATTATAATTACGAATCTGGCTTTTACCCTGACCAAACGAGTGCCGTGTTGCAGATTGAATCAGCCGATTCTGGCCTCACACCTGTGAATGGTATACCGTTGATCGCCCCTGTAGAAATTCCCTGCCCTGAAAACAGTGGCAGTGAATTCTGTGACCGTGACACTTCACTCACAGAGATGTCAGAAGAAGACCAACTACTCGCCGAAAGATTGCTCCTGTTATGCGATAAGGGCATTGAAGATTATGAAGGTATAACGGCCGATAACGCAGAAACCAGTTGCGACTGGCGCGTTCCGATTGACGGTGAAGCAGTCTCGATTGGTGGGCATATGCACACAAAGGGTAAGTCTTTGCGGGTCATGCTTAATCCAGACAGCGACAATCCTATATTTTTACAAGACCTCCCAATTTGGGATTTCAATTGGCAGGGTAGTTACAACTATGAAACCCCTATTCCTGTTGAGCAAGGGGACATAGTGCGCATAAGTTGTGTTTGGGACAACACAAGAGATGTTGACCCGAATAATGCACGTTACGTTACATGGGGAGAAGGGACGAACGACGAGATGTGCCTCGCTGTCTTGGATATCAAGCCCTCAGCACAATTTGAGGGTGTCGCTCAAACAGAGCTATTCATCAATTCTGTTGCCAAATATCCACTCTGGATGCCTCTATGGATGCGGACAGCTTCTCTCGCACTTGAAGTTACAGTAGGTATTACCCTTGCAGCCGCGGCCATATTTCTCATTTCCTTAGTAGTTGCGTTAATCGGGCTTGGCGTTTTCGCCAAACGTCGGAAAAAACTTGGAAATGTGGTTTCAAACTAGCAAAAGTCTTAGCGATTGTGATGTGCGTGAACCGCGTAGCCCTATAGACAGATAACTCGAGCAAGGAAGGAAGCGAAATGTCCAAAAGAAACTTCAAAACCGTTTTAGTAAGTCTATTTTGATGCGCTTGTTTGCCATTGGTATTTGTCCGAGGTAGATTTATTAGGACACAAATGTTTGATGAAACTTTAGAAGTAGATGATCTTTGGCGTAATGGATGCCTTATTCTTTCTGCAAGCATGGCTTTATAAAACTATTGCTTTTTCCGAATTAACGGAAGAGGCTGTGTGGGAAGCAGGTCCTGCTTGCTGCGATTCACTGACTTGCACGAGTGGTGAGAAGCCAGAGGTAGTACTAAAACCAGTGCAACTATCGCATAAGCGGCTTAATGCTAAATGGGTGGAACATTCATTCTTGTATTTAATTCAAATAAAACATTCGACAAACTTTTTATAGAGAAAGGGTAAATCATGACAACACAGGTTCAAGTAACAACTGTAGAGCTTAAACAGCTCGCTAAGACCGCTTGGTGGATCATGCTTATTCAAGGCATTGCTACAGTTATTTTAGGGCTTATGCTCTTTGGGCAACCAGGCAAAACACTTTTGGTACTCACTACTTTGGTTGGTACATTCTGGCTTATCAATGGCATTTTAGATGTAGCTGCGGGCATCATGGGACGCACGGAAAATTCTAGAATCTGGACGATTCTAGGTGGTGTTGTTACGGTCCTTGCTAGTTTGATTGTACTCAATAAACCGTTTTTAGCATACGCGGTAACCACAAGCTTTCTGACGTATTTGATTGCCTTTGCGATTATCATTAACGGCGTTTTGCAGATTTTTGCAGGCAGAGTATCTCCAGAAAGTATGGGGCGTGAATGGTCGCTCGGTAGCCTCATTATTGGTGTTTTGTATATCATAGGTGGCATTTTTCTACTTGGTCATCAGGGACTTACGGCTGTTGTGCTACTTAGCTTTATAGCAGCTTGGGCACTCATTACAGGCCTTACTCAGATCGTTTTTGCTTTTCGTATTAAAGGGGCTATCAACTAATCTAGTACAGCGTATTTTATACGGCAGTAGACGATATGGGGAAGTCGTTTTGCATTTGCTGAAATCTAGAAAGCTTATGAGTAAAGAACATTGAAATGGGTTGAATCTAATAAACCTTACATTTTCACTTTTTAAAGCATTAGTTACTATTCAAAGAAAGGAATTTTATGAATCAGAAATTATTAATTATTGTAGCTAGCCTTATTACCATGGTCGCGTTGTTTATTGCTTTTCTTCCAACTATTATGAAAAGTCTGGGAGTACATCCGGACTATGATGGTCCGACCTACGAGGTCGAGGGTGGGAAAGCCCTAATCGTTACAACCAGCCATGGCATATTGGCACCAGTTGGTGAAACAGAAGGTGAACCCACAGGTGTTTTTGCTTCTGAAATGACTCACCCTTATTACGTATTTCTGGATTCTGGAATGGAAGTAGATGTAGCCAGCATAAAAGGGGGAGAAATCCCTATTGATCCAAAATCTTTCGCCTATCCGATTATTTCTAAAGAAGATAAACGTTTTAAGAAGGATGCGATTTTTCAGGCCAAAGTGGAAAATTCGATGAAGATTGATGACGTTGACTTTGCCGAATACGATGTGGTGTTTGTTGCAGGCGGATGGGGCGCTGCTTACGATTTAGAGCAATCTGATGTTCTAGCCCAAAAAATTACCGATGCCTACTACTCGGAAAAGGAAACGATTATCGGTGCAGTCTGTCATGGAGCCTTAGGACTGGTTAATGCGAAAGATTTGGATGGTAATTTACTGATTGCTGGGCGTCCGATTACAGGAGTAACCGATAGACAACTAAAGGCTCTTGATATTGAATTTACGCCTAAACACCCAGAGCCAGAAATTAAAAAAGCTGGTGCCATTTTTGAATCCCAAACTGCCATAAGAGATTTTTTTGCCACTCATGTCAGTATTGATGATGAGCAGCGCTTTGTAACAGGACAAAACCAGAACTCAGGTCTGGAAGCGGCTCATATAATCACGGGGATACTGGCAGGACGGGAATAAAAATGTTCATGAAGCTTCGCTCTATTCTTTTCATTGTATTTCTAATAGTGCCGGGCGTTTTCTTTTTGTTCACTGGTTTTCAGTGGCTGGTCTCTCCCGAAGCTTCAGCTTCGGCCTTGATGATGCCCCTTTTGCATGGGGCGGCCCTTAGCAGTCAGATGGGTGATATTGGCGGTCTATTTTTAGGTATGGGTTTGGCAGTCATGGCTGCCATCGTTACCCGAAAGGGTGATTTGCTGATGCCTATATCTATAATCTTGGGTTGCATCGGCATTTTCCGACTTTTAGCTTTCTCTCTGCATGATGCAACCCTATTACCACAAATGGTAGTAATGGAACTTGCGTTGTCCGTCTGGTTTGCTGTTGCTTCTCGACAATTGTCAGTTCGCAAAATCTCGGTGGAGGAATCAATAAATGCATAATGATTTCAAACGCCAATGGCTGATAC
>CAYGTA010000105.1:7647-12096 GCA_964352605.1 uncultured bacterium
TCTCGGTGGAGGAATCAATAAATGCATAATGATTTCAAACGCCAATGGCTGATACGATGTACCTCTTTGATTTTGAGTGCATCTGTTACAGTTACAGGTGTAGCACTGGCAGAGAGCGAACTAGCACAGAGACCTAATGTTATCGTTATTCTTGCCGATGATCTGGGATATACCGATCTGAGCGCTTACGGCAGTGAGATACATACCCCGAACATTGATCGTCTGGCCGAGCAGGGGGTAAAGTTTTCCAACTATCACACTTCTCCTACCTGTGGGCCATCGCGGGCCATGTTGCTAACGGGGGTTGATAATCATCTGGCGGGCGTTCCCGAAATTCCAGAAGCTTTACCGCCAGAGCTATCTAGCATTGAAAACTACGACGGTGTGCTTAGTCCCAATGTGGCCACTGTGGCATCGTTACTTCATGCCGATGGGTATCACACTTACATGACTGGCAAGTGGCACCTAGGAGAAACACAAGCTAATATACCTTTCAACAGGGGATTTGAGCGCACCCTCTCAATGCCCCATTCTGGTGCTGACAACTGGCAGGACAGACCCTATATGGCTTTGTATGATCATGCTGATTGGACGAAGGACGGGAAAGAAGTTCTTCTTGAAGAACCCTTTTACAGCTCAGAATTGCTGGTTGATGAAATGATCAAATTTATCGACTCTAACCTTTCCGACGGACAACCGTTTTTCTCATATATCTCCTTTCTGGCCGTTCACGCACCAGTTCAGGCACCGAAGGAATTTACAGATCGTTATATGGATACTTACATTGAGGGTTGGAGTGTTTTGCGAAATTCCCGTCACGAAAGCGCTGTGAGCATCGGGTTGGTGCCGAATGGCAGTGATCGGGTGGATCATGATTTTATCGATGATTGGAACGACTTGAGTGAGGAGGAACAACGCTTCGAAGCAAAACGGATGGCTGTCTATGCTGGCATGGTTTCGGCCATGGACTACAATATCGGCAGGCTTTTGGACTATCTCGAAGAAAATGAGCAGCTCGATAACACGGTTATTATCTTCACTTCTGACAATGGGCCGGAATACGTTGGCTACATTGAATCTCAAATTAAATCTATGGGGTATACCGAAGAGTATGAGAATCTAGGGGAAATTGGCAGCTTTACCTCTATCGGACCGAACTTTGCCAGTGCCGCCGCTTCTCCACTGAGTTTTTTTAAGTTCCACACCGGGGAGGGCGGGGTACGTGTACCCTTAATCATATCTGGTCCCGGAATTAAGAGTCGGAGCGGTTTTCAGAATGCATTTGCTCATGTCACTGATTTAACGCCAACTATATTGGCAATGGCCAATGTAGAGCCACCACAGGAACGATTCGGGGGTAGACAAATTGAACCGATAACTGGCAAAAATCTGACACCCATTCTGGATGGCACAGCTGAGAAGGTCTATCATCCTGATGATTATATAGGCCTTGAAGTGGCAGGCAACACAGCCTTATTCAATGACAACTACAAAATTGTACTAAACCGGGGTCCCTTGGGAGATAACGAATGGCACCTCTTTGATATCACAAACGACCCTGGGGAAACAATGGATCTCAAGGCACAAAATCCCAGCCAATTTCAGCACATGCTGAATCTTTACCAGCGCTACGCCGAAGAAAATAGTGTACAGCCTGTACCTGAATTCTATACACCATCAAATGAAGTCGGCCAGAAATTAATACGCAAGCAGATAGGGGATCAGCTAGTCATCTGGATTTTGACGCTTCTTACTCTAGGTATCTTCACTCTGTTTGGCTTGCAGCGAAAGAAGTTGTGGCTTTAAAGCTTAAAGCTGAGTCTCGACCTTACCTTCACCTTTCAGTGTCACTATAGTACGTACAGATTTATATGACCTATTACAGGGCTCGAGACGCGTTCTTTCAGTGCTTAAGGAAGGCTCGAATTAGTTCCAACTAAACTAGAAAAGGATACTAATGAAACAAATAGCAACACTATTTCTTAACAGATTACACTTGGATTCAAGGTGCGTGACTGGTCAGATGCATGGGGGAATAAAAAATGCAATGGCAGAATAGCAACAGTGAGCGTTGCTCCATAAAATGGATTGGTTTTCCGTTTTTGAAAGGAAGCAAAATACTTAAGACGACCAGGATGACTTTTATAATCGCTCTACTTAGCCTATTGTTTGGGCTTGCCTACGGGCAAGGCATACCCACCGTCACCCAAACACAGTTCATGATGCCACCAGATGATTTGCGTGATTTTCGCTACTGCATGATTATTGCAGCCTTTCGAAAAGGACTCAACGTCAATATTGATTTGTATAACAGCATGAGTTTGAACGATTGTCCAACAGCAGCGTGGAATGCATTAGATCAAGAAGAACTCAAAAAAACCTACGGGGCAGTAGAAATCAGAATGAACGGGCCACGCTTTTGGGTGCTGAACCAAATCTCAGGAACTGAGGTGACCGCAACGGGACAAATTGTAGATTTTGGTGGCATTGAAATGCAACGCATCAGTCAATTAGAAGTCAGTATCTTTCAAGGCTCCTCAGGTAGTGAACCTTACGAAGAGAATGAAGTCCAACTCAGTACACGCTACAGCTACCACGCAAACAACATGGTGTACGAACTAAGTTCTCCAAATAGCGAAGTGTACAGGATGCAATCTTACTCTCAGATAATTGACCCAAATCTAAGCATCAATGACCTAGAAAGTTTAGGGGAACGACTAAATCTGCCCGCAGGCTGGACCTATAACGCTCGAGTTTTAACGGAGGATTCTGAGTTAAAGGCGGATGGCTTAGCATTTGTTATTAATGATGATTTAGGGAATTCATACCATAAGATTCTTAATGAATAGTTATAAACCTGATAAGGAAAACTTTCATTCATAACACTCAGGGGTAAGTTCGGGATATGACCAAAAAGTAGTCACTTGGGTATTTTGAAAATCGTTGTGTCTAAAAAAGGGTTTGCCAAAAGTCCTCAAGAAAGCCCATGAATACTGGCTTCGCGATGTTTTATTTCACTGTCTTAAAAAGCGTACGACTTTGTTTCCATGAGAAGGAATAATTTGTCAAGTACTGCATAGATCTCCTTCGAATGTAGGAAAGTCCGAGCGTTTTAGGAACACTCAAAACCAGCTACGCAGTGTATCGAAAAAGTTTATTGAGATTACTCGCGTAAACGCTATTGGGAATGACCGCTGTTGCTATATTCCGTAAACGAGCAGCTACGCCTGTTGCTAAACCAAGCCTACCCGTCAGCAGTGATTGAACCGTTACGTACCTGGTACGTGAGTATCTCGCTTGCTCAAACGCCTGAAAGGCTTCGGAGTAGCCAAGCTTTTTTAGATAGTTACTCAGTACAAGCGCGTCTTCTAACGCCATACCTCCACCCTGACCTAAATTTGGAGTTGTTGGATGAGCCGCGTCTCCGATAAGCACTGCGCGCCCCGAGCTCCAGCCCCGCTGGGGTTTTCGGTCATAGGTATTACCTACAATGATGCTATTCGCCGGGGTTTCGCTGATGAGCTGCGGAACCGTTTCGTACCAGTTTGAGAACAGGTTGAGAAGCATCGTTTTTCTTGCCTCTGGCTCAGTGTGCGGACGATGCTCTGTTTGAGGTGCGGTCGCATACCAGTAGGCTTTACCTCCGCCTAGGTCAAGTAAGCCAAACCGTAGGTTATTGTCCCAAGATTCAGAAATTTCACCTGGTTCGAATGAGGGTGGGAGGGGACCGATGCCACGCCAAATCGGATAGCCCCGGTAAATAGGATCGGTATCCTCTTTTTTTACATAGCGGCGTACCGTTGACCGAATACCATCAGCGCCAATAACAATGTCAGAGCTTACCTCGCTGCCATCCTCAAAGGTTAGTCGAACCACATGACTATCATTTTGCAGGCTGACAAGTGTCTTACTAAAATGGATGGTGTTATGGGGAACTGCACTAACTAAAGCGTCTATCAGGCTGGGTCGAAAGGCACAGATCGCCTGTGTGTCGTGAGGTTTTATCGGCGCACGCAGTAACAGTCTTCCCTGCTCGTCTCGAATGTTAAGTGCGCCGATTTGACCAGAAACTTCGACAAGGGGCGCTAGAACGCCAAGCGTTTTCAACACTCTAGTAGCGTTGGGCCATAAGCTTATGCCTGCTCCCACCTCACCAAAACCAGCAGCTCTTTCATAGATAACAGCTTCTATTCCCTGCTGGCGAAGTGCAATTGCTGTAGCAAGACCACCGATGCCACCACCGACAATCGCTGCTGTTTTAATGTGAGTCATAAGCTGCTAGGTTAGCTCTAAACATTAACGTCATTTGTAGCCTGTGCAGGTGTGGTAACGAGCTGACTTGCAATAGCTTGAGTGTTTTCATCTACAAATCTCAAGATAGTTGCCTTCGCCTTTCACTTTTTTATAAACTCCCAAATTGTAATCTACTAATTACCTAGATGAGTGAAG
>CAYGTA010000106.1:0-12090 GCA_964352605.1 uncultured bacterium
TTAGCTCATAGTACCTTAAAATAATCTCATTCTTCTTTAAAAATAATCTTCTTATGTGATTCTTTTAAATGAAACTATAATAAACAATTTGTATAATGTTACAAGCAATGGAGAATCTAGATTTCGTTATGACAACTCATTTTACGCATGCCGCTAGACCTAGCGAGTTTACCCGCAGAGTAACCCCTGAAGATGCAGAACTTGTTTATCAAGTGTATTGCTCTACCCCAGCTTACTTTGATGTTATCTCAATACCTGACCCAACCCTTATTGAAGTTCAAGGCGAACTTGAGGCTGCTTTTAGCGATGCTCGCCGCTTTACTGAACTCATTCTTGCACCCACTCATGAAACCAAAACCTCTATTTTTGATCCTGTCAGTCAACGTTATGTCATAGGTTATCTTGACTATAAACTTGACTACCCTGAAGAGGGCGACAGCACTGTTAATTTACTCCTCATTCTAGAATCTTTACAAAGCCAAGGCTTCGGGCGCCACTGTGTTCTTGATTTAGAGGACCGTTTAAGAGGTCAAGCCAACCGCATTCTTGCAAGCATTTATGGTCAAAATCATCGTGCTGAAGCTTTCTGGAAAGCACTTGGATACAGCTTCGCTATAGATGCCAAGCCGATATTAGACTGGTACGCTAAAAACCTCTGAAGTCTTAGCTAAGGTTTAATGCACAGCAATGGCCTAGTTTTTTGTGACGTACACGAGAGCATAGTATTGATTCTGGTTATTTTGAAACATCCTATCTTAGTGCTCTAAGTCTAAATCCTATATCTAAGCATTAGGCAAGTCGCCATTGGAGTAACTTTAAATGACAGCTAGTAACAACACAAAGACTCTACAGTAAATAAAGAGTATTCGGAGACATGCTGAGAACTTCACCGAAACTTGTTTGCATTACTATTCGTATGCTTTCGTGAAAACCTGCGAAGAAAGTGACTTTCTAAAATAGCAAGCGAACCGCATTCTTTTAAACTAATTTCTAGGTAGTTTGCAAATCGTGTAAAAACTCTTTTTCTTCTTATTCAGCTTTGTGTTAAACTAAATCTATGTAACTTAATGCATAAACTTACAGGGTCTTGTAAAGACCTTGTTTTTTTATTGCATCAAAACTCTCATTTTTAGGAGGCAGTTATGTTTGTTACCTTAGCTCTATTAGCATTTAGTAGAAATGGTACTGCCTCATGAAATTCAAAAATCGTACCCTTGAAGATTTAAAACCCCTTATTCGCTCTGGGCAGTACCGCGTGGGACCACACGCGGTAAATCATGCCAATTGTGAAGGCTTTACTGAAAAAGACATGGTGGGCACGTTACTTTGTGGCAAAGAGCTTTTGCGTTACCATGAAGACCAACGCATTCTGGTTTTGGGTTATATAAAACTCAGTCCTCTCGTTGAAATTCCTTTGCATGTTGTTATTGAATATAAGGCGTACAAACGCATTGATATTATTACAGCGTTTATTCCTAAAGAAGCACATAGAGTGGTCTCCCGCAGTCGTTTAGCAGAAATGCTGCGACATGATAAGCATGTTGTAGAAAAAAAGCTTGTCGGTAAAAGCTTTAAGAAACCAAAATTTGCAAGTAGTTAAAGCTGAGCTTCTAAACCATAAATACGAATCGCATTAGCATCTGTATAACGCTCGAGTTCTTCGTAATTTTCGTTTCGCAAGTCTGCTAAGAAGGCTGCAGTGTGCTTGACAAATTCAGGCGTATTTTTCTTACCTCGTTTGGGTACAGGTGCTAAGAAAGGACTATCTGTTTCTACCAGTAACCTATCTTGTGGTACCAGCTTTGCCGCTTCATGTAGTTCTATTGCTTTTTTATAGGTGACGTTACCTGCAAATGACACCATCCAGCCAAGCTCGAGTCCTAGCTCGAGTAGGCCTAAGTGGCCGTTAAAGCAATGCAAAATGCCTTTTGCATAGTTGGCTTCTTTGAGCATGGCCATGGCTTTTTGGGTGGCTTGGTCTTGGTTTTGTTTATCTCTTATGTGCAGAATAATGGCTTTGTCTAGTCTGCTTGCTAGGTCTACTTGCCACAAGAAACTATCTGCTTGATCTTCTAGCGTTTCATCATCCCAATAGTTGTCAAAGCCTGTCTCACCTATGGCAACTACTTTTTTGTGGCTTGCGAGTTTTTCTATTTCAGTTCGAATGCTTTCTTGTTTTGCGTCACTCGCATTGTTCGGATGAATACCGACAGCAGCCCAAACATGCTCGTAGCTGTCTGCTAACTTAAGGGTTTCTTTGGAGCGTTCTACATTGGTTCCAATAGAAACCATGGCTTTTAAGTCAGCTTTTGCGGCTTCGTGAGGGTCAGAGCAGTAATCTAAATGGCAGTGAGTGTCAATCATCTTGCTTAGCATAGTTAAAACTAAGCACAAAAAGGCACAAGGTGCTTACATTGCAGTTAAAGCAGTTGTTACTGTTGGCATAACGCGTTCCACAAACCAGTAAGCTCCAATGGCAGCAATCCCTAGAGAGCCTAGCCATTTCACTTGATTTCTGAGTTTAACTCTGTGGAGCGCTAAATACGCTAAAACTGGAACAACCACAAAGGCAATCATGAGCTGACCAAGCTCGAGTCCTGCTGCAAAGGCAATAAACGATAGTAATAGTGAGCCTTGCTCTAACCCTAAATTGGCTAGTAAGCCTGCAAAGCCAAAGCCGTGTATCAGGCCAAAACCAAAGGCAATGCCGGGTCGTAGATCTTTGTCTGAGGCGTTTGGTCGTAAATTTGCTAGGGCAGCAACCACTACCGATAAAGCAATGATGGGTTCAACGAGAAATGCTGGTGGGTTAAAAATATTAAGTGCAGCTAGCCAAAAGGTTAATGCGTGTGCAACAGTAAAGGCGGTTATGACTTTTACCAACTGCTTGGTTCTACCCCCCAGTAAGAGCAAGCCTAGTAAAAACAAAATGTGATCTGGTCCTGTAAAAATGTGCTTAATGCCTTCTAGTAAAAAACCGTAGAGGTGATGAGCCCAGCTTCCTAAACTTCGTTTGGCTTGACTATAGCTGTAGTGAAAGCTGGCTCCGTCTTCTCTTAAGCTAACTTGCTCCATCAAGTTATCGTTTTGCAAGACAGAAATAATGGTGTAACTCGCAGCTTCATCAACAAACAAACGCTGCTTAACAGTTATCTCTCGCGGTAACACATCGAGACTAGCTTCCCAAGTCACCCAATCCCCCATTGCATTAAACAAAACCTTGTCAGGCTCGAGTATACGGACTTTCCCATCAAGCTCGAGTTTGAATTTTTCTTTTACGCCAGCTTCGTAGTTTTCTCCAAATTTGCTGGCATGGCCGTAGACTCTGACTATGAAGCTGTCGTTGTTGTAGTAAAAGTTTATGGCTGACATGCCTGGTTCATGTGCAAAGCTAATACTCAGTAAAAGTAAAATGATGAGTATTTTTACAAGTTGGGTTTGTTTCATTTTTAATTCTTGCATCTTCATAAGTGCACCTTAAATCAGTGTTGCTCATGACAGCATAATTTGCATTTTAGGTTGGTAATAAACCTCACCCATTTTTAAAGCATGGTCATTTCGTCCGATAGCTTACAGCGAACTCATAATTACAAGTGCTACCGTTGTTTTTACTATGTGTGAATATATTCTTTTCAAACCTACTTTTAAGCCTAGGAGGCAAGCGTGAAACGCTCATTTAATCCTTGGTTACTCGTCATGCTTATTGTTTTGGGCATTTTTGTGTTCAGTCAGTTCAGCAGTCGTTCAACCAGCAGAGCTATTACCTATTCATCTTTCACTCAATTTGTAGATGATGGGGCAATTGAAAGTGTAACGATTGAGCGGGCAAATGGTCGCATTGAGGGTGTGCTTTTACAACCCCAGACAGTAGCTGATCAAACCGTTCAGAATTTTACAACAACAGCCGTCATTACTGACTCTTTACTCACAAGACTCGAGCAGAATGTGGGTAGTGTTGATATTCGTAATCCACCTCAGTGGATTGGCTTTGCCATTTCGATTTTACCAATTATTATTTTGATTGGTTTTTTCTGGTTTATTTTTATGCGCGCTCAGGGTGGTCCGAGCCAAGTGATGCAGTTTGGTCAGTCTAAAGCTCGTACCTATGGTCGTGAAAACAAGGTTAAAACTACCTTTAATGAGGTTGCTGGGCATAAGGAAGCAAAACAAGAACTCCTAGAAGTAGTTGATTTCCTTAAAAACCCACAAAAGTACTTGCGTATTGGTGCTGAGATTCCTAAGGGTGTTTTGCTTGTAGGTCCTCCGGGTACTGGTAAAACCTTGCTAGCTAGAGCCGTTGCTGGCGAAGCGGGTGTGCCTTTCTTGACCGTTAGCGCTTCTGAATTTATGGAAATGTTTGTCGGTGTAGGCGCAAGTCGTGTGCGTAGTTTGTTTGATGAGGCACGCAAGTCTTCACCTGCGATTATTTTTATTGATGAGATTGATTCTATTGGTCGTCGTCGTGGTGCTGGTATTGGTGGCGGGCATGACGAACGTGAACAAACCCTTAACCAGATTTTAAGCGAAATGGATGGTTTTGAAAAAGATACTTCCGTCATCATCATTGCGGCCACTAACAGACCTGATGTTCTTGACCCTGCGCTTTTGAGACCTGGTCGTTTTGACCGTCAGGTAACAATTGGTTTGCCGACGCAATCTGAACGTAAAGAAATTTTAGCGGTGCATGTTCGTAATAAGCCCATTGCTGATGATGTGAGTTTGGAACGTCTTGCTGAAGCAACCCCTATGTTTTCTGGTGCTGACTTAGAGAACCTTGCTAACGAAGCTGCGTTGGTAGCTGCGAGGGTCGGTAAGCAACTCATTTCTTGGGGCGACTTTAACGAAGCACTTGACCGCATTATTTTAGGCTTACGTCGTGGCAGTTTGGTTCCTTCTATAGAGGAGCGTCGGGTTGCGGCTTACCATGAAGCTGGTCACGCAGTAGCTTTCTCTTCTCAAGAAGAACTAGGTAGCTTGCGAAAAGTTACCATTATGCCTCGCGGTAATGCAGGTGGTTTTGTTGCTCCTTTGGGCAAAGAAACTATGTACAATTCAATTCAACGCTTTAAGCAGCAACTTATTTTTGCCTTCGGTGGTCGTGTTGCTGAGAAAAAGCTAACAGGCACTATTTCTTCTGGCGCTTCTGGTGACTTGCAACAAGCTACGAATATTGCTAAGCAAATGGTTTTTGACTTTGGCATGGGTGGCAGTGAATATGTTGCTTGGGGTAGTGACAGTGGTCCTGTGTTCTTAGGTGGTGAAATTAGCCGTCGCAAAGACTTCAGTGAAGAGACAGCTAGAGAGCTTGAAAGTCAAGTTGATGCTATTCTTAAAGAGGGTTATGAAAAGACTTTTGAAGTTATTGATGAGCATTGGGTTGCAGTAACTGCCATTGCAGAAGCCCTTTTAGAGCAAGAAACCATCGATGGAAAACTTATTAAGAAAGCTTTTGATCATGCCAAAGATGGCAGTATGAACGCTGAAGAACTCACCCAAATGCTTATTGATGAAGCAAGAGAAGCTGAAGCGCGCCTTAGCCCTAAACTACCAACCAACTTAGAGGTTGATGAAGACAAGCAACGCCGCGCTGATGATCGTCCGGCACCCACGATTGACCCTCGCCCGAACCCCGAAGGTACTGGCGGTTAAGACAAACACTTAAACTTTTTTAGAGGCACCTTAGGGTGCCTCTTTTTTATTGTCAAATCAACAATTCTCATATGCTTCTTGGGTTACTATGAACAGTGTATGGCTCTGCTTGATGGCAAATACGAAATTAATGCTCAAAAACAACTTAGTGAGCAAGAAACTCAGTTCGATGTCACAGCCCCAAACGGTCAAGCATTAAGGATTATTTGGTTTGATCTAAAAACCAGCAGTGAAGAAAACAACTTTGAACGTTACCGAAATGCCTTAAGAGCGTTAAAGAAAAAAAATCTGGCTGCTATTCATGACATTGTTTCAAGACCCGCAACCCATTATGTTGCTTGGTATCAGCCTAAAACGAAAACTGTTCAAAAAAGACCAAAAAACCAAACTGAACTTAGCCAAATTCTAGAGGAACATCAGTTTACAAGTCATGAAATGCAGTTGCATAAAAACGATCAAGATCAGACTTGCCTGTATGACTTAAGCTTTCATCCTGACCCCAATATCCCGCTATTAGCAATAGAAACCGAAACCATCCCAAAACAAGTAGCGCCCCAGCAACGCAAAACTCGAGTGTTTCCTGCTTGGCTTTTATCTTGGTCTTTATGTTTTTTGTTTTTAGCACTTGGAAGTTTCTTTCTTTTGACTAGTTTTCTGCGTCAAGCGAATAGTCCTGTGGTTACGGTACCGAGTTTGCTGGGTTTACCTTTGCAGGAAGCTGAGTTGCTTTTAGCCGATTTGGGTCTTAAGGTTGAAACAACGGCTATTAGTTCTGATAAGGCGTCCACTACTGTTTTATCAGTGCTGCCTAAAGCTGGCACTTCGGTAAAAACAAATCATCAGCTTATTCGTTTAACATATGCGGTGAGTGAAGCAACACCTGATTTAAGAGTTGTACCGCAATTGCGGGGTCAAACGTTGAATGCTGCCATTGAAGATCGGCTAGTTGCTGCTGGCTTTAGCTTAGGAAGTATAGCTTTTATGCATTCTAATAACCTTGCAAATAGCATTATTTCGCAATCTAGTGAGGCTGGCAGCTTAGTTGCTCAAAATAGCCCTATTAGCCTGTTGGTTAGTTTAGGTAGAGAAGCCAGACAAAGCATCGTACCTGATCTGGTAGGACTCGAGCTTAATGAGGCGTTGTTAAGACTCGAGGCTCTTGGCTTCGCTACACCTGATGTTGTTTATACCCCTAGTGCTAGGTTTCCAAGTGGCAGTGTTATAAGTCAAAGCCTAACGCCTTATACCAATGCTGTCATTGGTCAGGCGGAACATACCATTCGTTTATATGTGGCTGGCAGTCAAATTAGTTCGTTTAGTACCGCCAAAATGCCTTCTTATATAGGCCTTAGTCTTAGCGAGGCCCAAACGCTAACACCTGCAGTGCGTTTTAGCATTTCTGAAGTTGAAACACCTAATTTACCTGCCGGCATTATTCAGCAATCTCCGGCGCCGAATGCAGAAAGCTCAGGCATCGTAGAGCTTGTCGTGAATGCTTTTCAACCTCCTGTTGCGATTCCTTTGCCTGAGGTACGTGCGTCTTATAGAGCTCCTGAGCCACGTTTGTTTAGTTACCGTTTTGATATTGAACAGGGTATTGGTCAAAGTTTAGCTACTATCTTTTTTCGTAATCATTCTGGTGAGGAGCTACTTATTGCGAGTCAGAATGTCGGTGCTGGTGACATTGTTGAGGGTGTCTGGAGAACAGTTGACCGAGGTGACTTGCGTTTCATTTTGAAACTCAATGGTATTGACTATAAGACCTTAAATGCCTTAGAAAATTAAAGTTGAGCAGTCATAGAGCAGTTTTTAGGTTAAATACCACATCCATAGGTTAAATACACCATCAAATTAGTACATCATTTTTTTACTCACCTAGTTCGGCATTTAAAACGCAGTATCGTTATTAAATGCAAAAGGCTCTAGAGCTATCTAGACTGTTCTTGCAAGTTTATAGCGTTTTCACGAATGGCTTGATGCTGCAACCCTTCGTGCGACCACTGAACCTGGACTACCTGAATTCTAGGGGAGTAAAAACTAAGCAACTCAGTTGCTGCTGCAATGTTTCTTGGAACTGCAAAAGCAAGCCTAAAGTCAAAAGCTGTTTGGGTGCAAGCTTTTCTAGAAATATAATTAATTTCTTCCTGAGTGGACTCACTTTGATTTCACTTCTCTCAAACATGTAATTCTGCACATTCTGTTACATACTGTTTGCCTGCCTACTTTGATATTTGGCGCTTGAGGTATAGTAACGCTCGCTGTCGTGTTGTTTTTATGTTCACGCAGGCTCTCAGATAAGCTGAATGAGCTGCGTTTTGTCGGACCTTTGTTTTCATTTTAGTTGTACAAACCTAGACCTCTTTCCCGTAGTCACCTTTGGAGGCAATGTGCTATCAACCCTAAAAGATCTTTTGGCTTATGTTAAACGCTACCCTCGAGCATACCTAACAGGTATCTTTTTTTTGCTCTTAGCGAGCTACCTCACAACGCTAGGGCCCGTAATTATTGGTCGAACGGTAGATGCCTTTAAAGATGGCAGTGTTAGCTTCTCAAATATTGGCATTAATATCCTTGCACTCATTGCAGTTATTACTGTTTCGGCATTGTCTATGGTGGTTGTAAGACGCCTTATTTTAAATGCAAGTTGGGAAATCCAGTTTGATATTCGACATGACATCTTTGAGCACTTTACTAATCTTGATGGCGATTTTTTTGATAATAATCGTGTTGGCGACCTAATTGCTCGCCTAACAGCTGACCTAAATGCAGTAAGGATGTTTGTAGGGGTCGCTGTATTTCAGGGTATGAGTGTCACCCTCATCCTTATTTTTACTTTGTTCCAAATGTTTAGATTAAATGCTAGTTTAACTCTATTAACGCTACTTGTTGTTCCTGTCATAACCTTAACGTTTTTCTTTTTATTACGCATTGTTCATAAGCGTTATCAAAAGGTGCAAGAACAATTTTCTAATGTCTCAGCTATGGCACAAGAGAATTTTAGTGGCATAAGGGTCGTAAAAGGATTTGGCATTGAAGAACGAGAGGTTGATACCTTCGGCAAGCTCAATAACGAGTTTATTCGTCGCAACCTATCTTTAACCAAAGCTGATGGGCCTATGTTTCCGCTTATGGAATTACTTTTTAGCTTAACGCTATCTTTACTTATTTTGCTCGGCGGTCGCACCGTACTTGGTTCAGCTAACAGTCTAACTATCGGTGAATTCTCAGCCTTCATTTTTCTTTTTCAAGGCATTCAGTGGCCCATGATTGGCTTAGGTTGGATTGCAAATGTTGTTCAGCGTGGTCATACCTCTTGGGAACGCTTAAAGGAAATCTTAGCAACCGAAGTGAGTATAAAAGATACTGAACAAACAAATTACAATCTTAAAAGCATAAAAGGCGAAATTGAATTTAGAAATGTCACGCTTAAGTTTGCTGATTTTATTGCGCTAGACAAGGTATCTTTTAAAATTGCTCAGGGTGAAAGTGTTGGGTTTACGGGCCGAACCGGCTCTGGCAAAACCATGATCATCAATTTAATAGCGCGAATTGTCGACCCTAACGAGGGTGAAATTCTACTTGATGGCATAAACATCAAGCACTATCCTGTAGAAGTTTTACGTCGTTCCATTGGCTTGGTACCCCAAGAACCCTATTTATTTTCAGATGACATTGCTGAGAACATAGCTTATGGCATTCCTGAAGATAATAGCGAAGCAGGCTTTGAAAAAGTACGTGAGGTTGCAAAACTCGTTCAGTTGGACGATGATGTCCAAGGTTTTCCAGAAGGCTATAACACTAGCTTAGGCGAACGTGGTGTCACGCTTTCAGGAGGGCAGCGTCAACGAACAGCTATGGCAAGAGCCATCATTCGTGACCCTGCCATTCTAATACTAGACGATGCCTTAAGTGCTGTAGATACCCAAACCGAAGCCCGCATTCTTTCAGGTTTAAAACAAGTTGCCAAAAATCGAACGACACTTATTGTGGCACACCGAGTAAGCGCCTTTCAAAATACCAGTAAAATCATTGTTTTAGACAACGGCAAAGTAGTAGAGCAAGGCAGTCATAGTGAGCTCATTGAACTAGACGGCTGGTACGCAGATATAGATCAAAGACAACAACTCGAGTCTGACCTTGAATCGCATTCTGAAACTGAGGTTCTGTAATGAGTCAAAAACTAACAGACATGACTGACCCGAACTATAATGTGAAACAAGCTAAGGCTGACTATAAAGCAAATCGTCAAAAATACGTAAAAGCATTACGAACAGAAGGTAATTTTGACGAAGATGGTCAGGCGTTTGAGCGGAGTTTTGACTGGCAAATCATGCGCCGTTTGCTTGGCTACATGAAGCCTTACCGCTGGCAACTCGCACTCGCTTTGGGTTTACTTTTAAGCTACAGTGCAATTAGCCCAATTTTTCCAACTTTAATAGCTCGAGCTGTTGATAATTATATTGTTGCTGACACAGCTCCTTTTGCGAATCTTAGTGATGAAGCTAGATTTAATGGCTTAACAACTATTGTCATTATTTATATGTCTCTTGCTTTGCTTAACTTCTCTTTGAGGTACGGCTACACTTACCTTGTTTCTTGGTTAGGTCAGTTAATCATTTTTGATATTCGTAAGGAGATGTTTAGCAAAATTCAGCGTCTTCATCTTGGTTTTTTTGACCGTACGCCTGTGGGTCGCTTGATTACGCGTATCACGAGTGATGTTGAGGCTATTCAAATGATGATGCGTGACGGTGTGGTTGGCCTAATTGCTGATATTGGTTTGTTGCTTGGCTTAACTATTTATATGCTTAGCATTAACTGGCAACTTGCGCTTATTACCCTAGCTATTATGCCTGTTGTCTTTTGGAGCTTAAATTTTTTAAGGGGCCGCATAAGAGAAGCTTACCGAGCAGTAAGGTTACGAACAAGCATCAGCACTTCTTACTTAGCTGAAAACCTCAGTGGCATGAAAACCATTCAGATTTTTAACCGTGAAGATAGAAATCAGCGTCACTTTGATCATTTAAATTTACGGCTTTTAGACGCGAACATAGAACAAGTTAAGTGGTTTAGTTTATTCTTTCCTGTTGTGCAAATAACAGGTGCTATAGCGACCTCTTTGATTTTATTCTACAGTGCTCTACGCATAATTGGCCCATCTGTTAGCGATACTATAACAATTGGTGTGCTTATTGCCTTTATTCAGTACAGCAGCATGTTTTTTAGACCTTTGCAAGATTTAAGTGATAAGTACAATATTATTCAGGCCGCTATGGCTTCAGGTGAGCGCATTTTTAGCTTGCTTGACACCCCTGAACAAATTACCAATAAACCAAATACCGAGGCGTTTGAGACTAAATTTAGAGGTGAGGTTGGCTTTAAGAATGTTTGGTTTGCTTATCAAAATGAAGAGTGGGTTTTGCGTGACTTAGATTTTACTATTGAGCCTGGGCAAAGTGTTGCTTTTGTGGGTCACACGGGTGCAGGTAAGACCACAATTATTAGTTTGGTTAGTCGCTTTTACGACGTGCAAAAAGGTAGTATCAGCATAGATGGTAAAGACGTGCGAGATTATGACCAAATAGATCTCAGACGACATGTGGGCATTGTGCTACAAGATCCATTTTTGTTTAGTGGAACGGTAAGAAGCAACATTACGCTAAATGATGAAAGTATTACTTTAGATCAAGTTATTGAAGCAGCGAAATTCGTAAACGCGCATCAATTTATAGAGAAACTACCGCAAGGCTACGATACACCTGTAAAAGAACGAGGCGCTGGCTTCTCAACGGGTCAAAAGCAACTCATGGCCTTTGCAAGAGCATTGGTGCAAAACCCTGACATACTGTTAGTACTTGATGAAGCAACTGCAAATGTTGATACTGAAACCGAAGAGTTAATACAAGATGCCTTAAAAAAGCTTATGCAAGGCAGAACATCAATCATTATTGCGCACCGCCTAAGTACCATACAAGATGTAGACAAAATAATGGTTTTAAGAAAAGGCAAGCTTATAGAACAAGGTAATCACTTCGAACTCTTAGATCAAGATGGCTACTACCGAAAACTCTACGAATTGCAATACCAAGAACGAAGCTAAACTCGAGCTTGTCATTGCTTCCCCCCCAGCATTAAAAAAACGTTGGGGGGATTAAAGTGGTTAGCTTATGTTTATCAAATTACAAGCACTAACTTAGGCGTACTCTCTCAAGTCTTCTGTTATAGTAGCTTTCAAGTAAAACACACCATCAACTTAGTACATCTGTTTTTACTCCCCTAGGTCGACAATTAAAACGCTTGCAGCGTTTTAATTGCAAAAGGCTATTACTTACTCATCACCACTTGAAAGCACAGCTAAGAAGGCTTCTTGAGGCACTTCGACAACCCCTAGTGTTTTCATGCGGTCTTTACCTTTTTTCTGTTTATCTAAGAGTTTACGTT
>CAYGTA010000107.1:0-12087 GCA_964352605.1 uncultured bacterium
CAGAAAGAACTTTTGGCTTTCGACTTCAAAAAATAATTAAAGCAATGCTATCTACGATGTTTACACATTGAAATTTGGAGTATCATTGACTTAATTTAAAACGTTTTGGGTCAACCTTTCATGCTTTGGAAGCATAGAGAGTTTGCCTTAAAGTTCCTCTTTATTAATTTTGGGAGTTGCCTATGAAAATTACTGATTTAAAGTGCGCTATTATTGGTAATTATCCAGTAATACGCATTTGTACTGACGAAGGAATTGACGGCTATGCTCAAGCTGAGTGGTATAAGCCTTTCTTAAAGCCCCACGTCCTTTTTTATAAAGACCTTATTATTGGTGCAGACCCTAGCAATGTAGAAAGCGTCATGAAGCGCATAAGGCAAATGGGTAGCTTTAAACCTTGGGGTAGTTCTGTTAGTGCTATTGAAGTAGCCCTTTGGGATATTGCTGGTAAAGCTGCGGGTTTACCTATTTACAAACTTTTAGGCGGCAAAGTTCGTGACAAAGTACGTGTCTATAACGGTGGCGTGCGCTTTCCTTTAAAGGGGTATGAACCAGAACATTTTGCTGAAAATTTACTGCAAATGAAAGAATCTAAAGAAGGCTTTAGCCTCATTAAACAAGCTATCGCTTTTCACACGCCCGCACCAAGTCAGATTCCTAACTATTTTTATGGTGAACTCCAGGCTGTTGGTCGGCACCCTAATCGCGGCCTAATGACAGAAAAAGGTTTTAAGCACACCGTTGCTTGCATCGAAGCCATGAAAGAAGCTATTGGCGATGAGGTGGGTTTAGCGCTTGATTGCGGACCAGGTTTTACCATTCCAGATGCAATCAGGCTTACTAAGGCAGTTGAAGGCATGAACTTAGCTTGGCTTGAAGATTTAATTACGGGTGATTACACGCCTTATGTCATGGCAGATCAGTACCGTGAAGTTACTCGTCAATCTTCAACACCTATTCATACAGGTGAACAAATTTACTTAAGACACAATTTCCGTGAACTTATTGAAACCAATGCGGTTAATATTATTGGCCCTGACCCTTTAGATATTGGTGGCATTGCTGAATTAAAATGGGTTACTGAATATGCAGATCTTCATGGCATTTTAATGGCCCCTCATGGAACAGCAGACGGGTTGTTTGGTTTAGCTGCATTAGTACAAGTTTGTGCGACATTACCTCAAAACTATATTGCTTTTGAATACCCTACTGCCACACCTGAATGGTGGTACGACATTATTGAAGGCTTACCCGACCCTATTGTGAAGCAGAGCTACATTGATGTTTGGGATGCCCCTGGGCTGGGTATAACCTTCAATATTCCAGAAGCAAAACGATACTTATCAGAAGAAGACAAAGGTTTTTTTGACTAGAAGTAGGATGCGGTTGTTAATTTGTTGGCGGGCTATTTTTCAACGCCAGTAACTACTATTCCTTGCATAAAGTAACGCTGTGCAAAAAAGAATAAAATCAAAGGTATTAACATCGTCAAAATTGATGCAGCCTGAATTAATTGAGGTTCTGCACTGTAAAGACCGTTGAAACGATGTAGGCCGATAGAAATGGGTTGAGCATCCATATTTCCAGCTAAATATATGAGGGGACCAAAAAAGTCGTTCCAAGCATGAAAGAAATGGAAGAGAGATACAGCGATTAAAGCTGGTATAGATTGAGGCAAGATGATTCGTAAAAAGGTTTGGATTGGACCCGCGCCATCAATGCGAGCTGCATCTTCTATTTCTGTTGGGATAGTTAAAAAATATTGCCTTAGAAGGAATACATTATAGGCATTTGCGAAAAAGGTAGGAATGATTAAGGGAAGCCACGTGCCTATCCAACCCAAAGCAAAGAAAAAAGCATAAGTAGGTACAAGCGTTACTTGAGGAGGCAAAATGATGGTTGAAATAAGAATAATGAAAAGTAAATTCTGATAAGGAAAGCGAAAACGAGAAAAGCCATAAGCAACAATTGCAGCTGAAAATGTTGATGCAACTGTGGTGATGACTGCGTACATGAGCGTAAAACCAAGCATTCTTAAAAAATTTATGGTTCTAAAAGCTTTGGGGTAATTGTTCCAAGTAGAAGACCTATAGTAAACAGGTTTTAGGGTACGCCATGCACCTTCCCATGCAATTTCGGTCAAGGTTGGATCATTAGGATCAATAAATGTGCTTGATTGCCTACCCTTTTTAACTAGAGCAAGTTCTTTCATACCTTCTTTTAGAGGCACAGTGACAACTGAAACCTCTTTGCCTTCGTAAGTGAAAAGTTTAGGTAGCGATGGAAGTAAAGGTGCATTAATGTCTGAGACTTGCTGTTTAGTTTTTAAAGAAGTTACAAAGCTATAGGCTAAAGGCATTAAATACATAAATAGAATGACTAGCGCAATAGAAGTAATCATGATTTGCATGACTAGCTTACGCATTATCTTGGGTGCTTGCTGGCGTGATTGCTCAGCTTCTAAAGGTTTATTCAGGCGGGTAGCCATATCATCTTCTTTCCCCTGCATAATAGACCCAATAGCGTGCTGAGCTAAATAGAATTAAAGTGATGATAAGTGCGATGATAAACATAAACCATGCCAAAGCTGCACCGTAACCCATATTTTGAAAAGTGAAAGACTGCTTATAAAACCAAACGTTATAAAACATGGTTGAGCCGTTAGGATAACCAGAACCTTCGTTAAGTACAAAAGGAACAACAAAATACTGAAGAATTTGCACAACACCAATCACTAAGTTATAAAAAATAACAGGTGTCATCATAGGGAGCGTTACTGCAGCTAAGCGACGCCACCAGTTAGCCCCATCTATCTTGGCTGCGTCATAAAGGTCAGTGGGTACACTCTGCAATCCTGCTAGATTTATAATCATGGCACCCCCTATGCCCCAAAGTGCCATAAACGTGAGTGCGAAATATACCAAACTCGGTTTATCAAGCCATTGGATTCCATTCGGATTCTGCGCATCAAATCCCGTTGCCCACTCGATGATCCCGTTTAACCAACCTGTGGCAGGGTTTAAAACGCCTGTCCATATGAGGATGGCCGCAATAAATGGGATGATTGAGGGTGCAAAAAATAGGGTGCGAAAAATGGGTTTTGCAACAAGGTTTTCTGAATTTAATAAAATGGCCAGAAAAAAAGCACTAGACATTGTTATAGGCAAACTAATCAGTGCAAATTTTAAGGTGACCCCCAAAGATTTCCAGACAGTAGCATCTTCAAACAAAAGACGACGCCAGTTACCTAAACCAATAAACTGAATATCATCGGGTTTGCCCAAAGTAAAGTCCAAAAGAGAAAACCCAAACGACGCGATCATAGGTAAAAAATAAAAGACTAAAAAACCAAACACCCAAAGCCCAATAAAGCCAAAGCCCCACTGAGCTTCACGCCTCTCCGCCTTGCTCAGCGCACCCCAACCACGCCCTTTTTTTCTAAGTTTTGAAAAGTCAAACATTAAAACCTAACTCCATACATTCAAATATAACTAGAGAGAAGCTCGAGCTTCTCTCTAGTTAAACAACTTAAACTAAATCTTTACTGGTCATAGATTCTTTGAAATTCGGCCCGTAGGGCTTCAAGTTCAGCCTCTAAATCTAAGCCTGGAGTGTTATTGATGTACTCATTAAATTCATTGTAGCGAGCTCGAGCTACATTGTAGTTGGGTAGCCCTTCTTCGTGATTTGGTATGTCTGGGTATGAAAGGCTTTGGGTAACAATTTCCCAATGGACATCGGTTGCATTTGGAAAGTTTGTTTCAGCGAAGGTATCTAAGTAGGTACCTTGTAGACTTTTGCGTGCTGGCATACCACCGTAAACAGTGACAAGGCGCTCTGCAGCTGGGCCCATGAGGTAACTCAATACTTCAAATGCCTCTTGGGGGTGGTCCGTCCCTTTCATTATGGACAGAGTATCAGCGTGTAGTTTTGCCGTGACAATTCCATTATAGGAAGGTTTAGGCGCAAAATCCCAATTTGCAGCTAGTGTAGTCATGCAGCATGCTTGATACCAAAGGTGGTTATCTGCTATTGCCACATTTCCAGAGTCAAAACTATTTCCTTCTAAAAGTAGGGGGCTGTTTTTATACGGAGCTGTTGGGTAAAAATGGTCTGTCCACATTGCGTCATAATGCCATTTCAGCGCAGAAACCCAATTGTCAGGCATGATAGCGTTACCGTTAGTATCTACAAAGTTGCCAGGTCCAAATAAGGTGGCCCGACCTCTTAAGTCGTCATTTACAGGGACATCAAATCCCCATTGAACAATGCTTTCGGGGTCAAAAGCATCCATTGTGGCATCATTACCGTTAGCGTCAACAGTGAGTATCATGGCTAATTCTCGTAAAGTATCAATATTCCATTCGCGTTCATTTCCATCTGCATCTATATAAGGTGCACCAAATTCTGATGGAGGATAAGCTAAGCCTGCTTCATCAAATAGATCTTTGTTATAGGTTATATAGGAAGGGTAAACGGCAAATGGAAGTCCTAACTGGCCTTCGCCAGGTAGGCGGTAGAAGTCAACAAGTGCAGGGTCAAAATCGCTTAGGTCATAATTATTAGACTCGAGTAGGTCTGTAAGATCGAGCCAAACTCCGGGAAAGGAAGCTCGGCCGCGTATTCCCATAGGGCCAACTACATCAGGAGAATTACCGCCAGCAATTTGGGTTGCTAGTACTTCGTAGGCAGTCTCATCAACCACTTCTAGGCTTAATTTTATTTTGTCTTGTGAAGCATTAAATTCGTCTACAATTGCTCGTTGTGCTATGACTTGAGCTTCTTGTTTGCCTGCGCCAAGTCCCACAAACCAGCGTATTTCAACTTGGGCAAAAGCAACGCCTAAAAGAAGGAGGAGTGTTACTAAGACTGATTTCTTCATTTTCCCTTTCCTTTCTTGTTCAAATTTTGTATTAACGTTAATACAAAATAGTAATAAAAGAAATGCCATAGCTTGACACTATCTGTTAATACTTAAATTGAACTAATCCCTTACATTATGCCTATTTCCTTTAAAAAAAGCAAGACCCTCTAAAAAATAGTGTGGGCATCTTGTTTTTTTTGGTTAATGTTGCAATAATAGATAATTCGTATGATTTAAAGTGTTATTACCTACTTGGTGGTGATGCTCCTATTATGCATTAACGTTAATATTACTTAGGTTTGGAAGTTAAATGGGATGCCGGATTAAAATGAGGACGCCTTTTTTATTTTTCAAGAATATTGAGCTTAAGTCTAATGATTAAGATAGGCAAATAATGGCAAGTAGACTAAAAGATATTGCAGATGCGACAGGATACTCAATTAATACTGTTTCACTGGCACTACGTGATAGCCAAAGAATAAATGCAAAAACCCGTAAAAAGATATTGTCAGTAGCTAAGAAAATAAATTACATTCCAAACAATGTTGCCCGCTCACTCGTGAAGCAACAAACAATGACTATTGGTGTTGTTTTAACAGACATTACAAGCCCAATCCTGACATCGGTAGCTCATTATATAGAGCGGTTATTGGCTGATCTTGGTTATGCAATGGTTCTTGTCACAACTGATAAGAATCTTGAAAATGAAAAACGAGCTTTAGATGTTTTAAGGGCACAACAGGTTGACGGAATGCTGGTATTCCCAGCTGTACATGACAATCTATATCATTTTGAGGTTTTGAGAGAATCAGGATACCCATTAGTGTTGTTGGCAGGAAATCGAACAGCAACCTATGATCTAATCGCAATGGATGATACTTTAGGAGCTTATAAAGCTACTTCGCATCTAATTGAGTTAGGACACAAAAGAATTGCTTTGTTTAGTGGTGGAAATGAAAAACTTGAAGGCTATCAACAGGCTTTAAGAGACTCCGACCTAACAATAGACGCAAAACTCATTATTGATACCAAAGGTAGTGCCTATGAGCATGGATATCATGCAGCTTCCCAATTATTTGAATTAAGCCCAGTGCCCACAGCACTTCTTGCCTCTACCGATTATGTTGCCCTCGGAGCTATAGCTTGGTGTAAAGAAAATCAAATTAATGTACCTGGAGATTTGGCAGTCATTGGGTTTGATGATATTGAGGCTGCTAAGTACAGTGACCCAGGATTAAGTTCTGTAACCTATGATGCTGCACACATAAGCAGTCGCGCAGTTAACCGATTGATCGAACTTATCTTAAGATCTTCATCGCAAAAAACGGAAAAAACAATTATTGAACCTCAGTTAGCCATCCGTCAATCAAGTGGTTAGCAATTAACCCCTTTATTCCAAAACCTTAACGATCACCCTATTCTATTGGAGGAAGCATGACAACTAGCACTCTTGGTCTTTTTGAAAATCAAACAACGATAGGAACCGTAAACCATGCGGGTAGCTGCACTTATGATACTAAAACGCAAGCTTATAAAATTTCAGGTGCTGGTACAAATATTTGGGGGGGTAAAGACGATTTTCATTTTGTTTGGAGGCGCATAAAAGGTGATTTTATTGTTACCATGCAGGCTAGCTTTGAAGGAGAAGGCGTAAACTTACATCGTAAATTAGGATGGATGGCAAGAAAGAATTTAGATGGTAATTCTCCTCATATTTGCACAGGTATTCATGGAGGGGACGGTCTTTTAGCGCTTCAATATCGCGGTGAAGTAGGCGCAACTACCGAAGAATTACGAGCAGACCTAGTTGGTGCAGATGTCATTCAACTCGAGCGTAAAGGTGACAGTTTTATAATGTCTGTTGCTCAGTTTGGTCAAGCGTTTGTTGCGGTTGAGACTAAAGCTCTTGATTTGGGTGAAGAATTGTTTGTGGGTCTTTTTGTCTGCTCGCATGAAGAGGATGTTCTTGAAACAGCGAACTTTCATAATGTCCGTATGGCTGTGCCTGTTTCAGAATCGTTTAATAGGGAAAAAGATCCGTTTGCTAGTCATCTGGAAGTTATGGATGTGGCTAGTGGCAAAAGACAAATCATACATAGTGAAGACAATGTTTTCGAAGCACCCAACTGGATGCTAGAGGGTAATGCCCTCATTTATAATAAAGCGGGTAAACTTTTTAAGTTTGACTTGAGCAGCTATGACTCAACATTCATTGATACAACACCGGTTCTGAAGAATAATAATGATCATGTGCTTTCTTTTGACGGCAGCATGCTAGCTATTAGTAGTCACAATGAGCAAAAAACTTCAATTATTTATACGGTGTCTGTTAAGGGGGGTACGCCCAAGCAAATAACACCAGCGGGTCCTTCTTACTTGCATGGTTGGTCACCAGATGGCAAGTACTTGGTGTACACCGGAAAGCGTAAAGGAGAATTTAACATTTACCGTATTTCGGCAGGTGGGGGAGAAGAAGAGCAGTTAACCTTTAGCAAAGGGTTAGATGATGGACCTGAATACAGCCCTGACGGGCGCTACATTTATTTTAATTCTGTTCGAACAGGCAGCATGCAAATATGGCGCATGAAGGCAGATGGTAGTGAGCAAGAGCAACTCACAGATGATAAGTACAACAACTGGTTCCCTCATATCTCGCCAGATGGCAAGCAAGTCATTTTCTTAACTTATCTTGAAGGTGAAGTTGAGCCCAGTGATCATCCTGCAGCTAAGCGTGTTTATTTGCGAATCATGCCTTTTGATGGGGGAACGCCTAAAACAATCGCTTATCTTTACGGCGGTCAGGGAACTATGAATGTACCTTCTTGGTCACCAGACAGTAAGCAGGTAGCTTTTGTAAGTAACACCGTTCCGTATTAGCTTTTTAATTAAAAACATCTTTAGCATCTAAAACGGTAGACTGGAAATCTTATGCAAGAACTACACACAACGCTTGGCCCCAAACAAAAAAAAGACCTAGGTATTATTTTGCCACATGAACATATTTTTGTTGACCTAGGCCCTATTGAAGAAAAAAACTATGAAAAGGCAGATGCACAAACCGTTATAAAGCTAATGCAACCCGAACTCGAAAAAGCTCGAGCTTTGCAGGTGACTGCGTTAGTAGAGGCAACCCCTGTAGGTGTGGGTAGGCGTGTTGATATTGTTAAGGCAGTTTCAGTAGCAAGCCAGTTTCCTGTAGTGGTCGCAACGGGCATTTACCGTGAGCCTTGGGTACCAAGCTGGGCAAAACAAGCTAGGCAAGATGCTATTGCTCAATGGATGCTTAAAGAACTAAACCAGGAAATTGAAAGCACAGGCGTTACAGCTGCTTGGATTAAAGTAAGTGCTGGTGATGACGGCATGACAGCTTGTGAAGAAAAAATATTATGCGCAGCAGCTCAAGCTGGCGCAGAAACCCATGCGGTTATTGGCTCACACACGATTAAAGGAAAAACCTTAGTAACACAACTTGATTGTCTTGAAAAAGCAGGCTACACAGCTGAACGCTTTATCTGGATTCATACGCAAGCAGAAGCAGATCTTGCCTTTCATGAAGAAGTCGCGCAAAGAGGAGCATGGCTCGAGTTTGACGCGATTGGTAGTCATGAGTTTAGTGATGAGTATTTTATTGAAAGGCTTAGCAGCCTCATTGAAGCTGGGTTTGAAAAGCAAATCTTACTGAGTCATGATAGGGGCTGGTTTGACCCCTCTAAACCCCACGGAGGTATACCCAAACCCTTCACTTATTTAAATGAGCAGTTTGTACCTAAACTCAAAGCGCAAGGCTTTTCTGAACAGCTACTAACAACCTTACTTAAAGATAATCCTTTTAACGCTTTTGCACGCTAAAAAATAAGTACTGAGGTTTGCAGGCTAAAAGCTCGAGTTTTAGTTTTGTATTGGTTGCGACCTGAATACTGTTTAAGTTGCAGTTCCAAGCAATATTGCAGCAGTGACTGAGTTGTTTTTTTCCTCTCCTATAGCGGCTTTCAAGTAAACCACAGCATCAACTTAGTACATCTGTTTTTACTCAGCTAGTTCGACAATTAAAACGCTTGCATTGTTTTAATTGCAAAAGGCTATAGAATTCAGATAGTTTAGGTTCAGTAATTCAGATACCTTTAGTTTGTTCAGTGGTCGCACGAATGCTTTGATGGTGCATTCGTGGAAACGCTAAAGGTATTTGAAAAATCTAAGCTAATACATAGTACTTTTGCCAGATACTGAGTTTGACCATGCTTACTCACATCCGCTCGGATTCATTTGCAGAATGGAAATGCGCTACGGAGCTTCATAGCTATATCGACTTTTCTTAAGCTAAGCAGGTATAGTTTTTAAAGAATTGCAAATAGGAGGCGACCGTATGCAATACGATCTGTTAATTAAGGCGGGTCATTTGATTGACCCTAAAAATGAAGTAGATGCTTTAAGAGATGTGGCTATTAAAGATGGCAAGATTGCTGCGGTTGAGCCTAGCATTGAGGTAACCCATGCTGAACGCAGCCTAGATGCTACTGGGCTTTACATCACCCCAGGTCTTGTTGATATTCATATGCATGCCTATGCTACACCCGGCCACCCTAATGAATGGGCGGGCGATAACAGCATCTTGCCAGATGGCTTTAGTTTCAGAACAGGCGTTACCACCATGATGGACACCGGTAGTGCCGGCTGGCGAAACTTCGAAGACTTTCGCTTTAGAGTCATCGACCGCTGCCAGACTCGACTATTTGCCCTTATTAACATTTCGGGTACCGGCATGACCTCAACCGACCATGAACAAAACCCGTTTGACATGAACCCGCAAAAAACAGCAGATATGGCTAAAAAACATGCTGATATTGTGGTGGGTATAAAAACAGCTCACTACTACGGACCAGAATGGATTTCTGTTGATCGCTGCATAGAAGCAGCCGAAAAAGCAGATTTACCTGTCATGATTGACTTTGGCTTTTTTAAACGCGAACGACCCTTCTATCAATTACTAAACGAGAAATTACGCAAAGGGGATATAGCTACCCATATTTTCAGAGGTCCTGTACCATGGTTCAATGAAAAGGGAGAGGTACTCGAGTATCTTCATAAGGCGCGTGAACGAGGCATTATTTTTGATGTAGGTCATGGGGGTGGCAGTTTTTGTTTTCGCAATGCTTTGCCTGCTGTTGCTCAAGGTTTCTATCCTGATTCTATTTCGACAGATTTGCATGTTACTTGCATGAATATGGGCATGCTTGACATGACGACTACCATGTCAAAATTTTTGGCTATGGGTATGCCACTAAAAGATGTTATTCGAGCTTCAACGATTAATCCTGCTAACGAAATAAGTCACCCTGAATTAGGGCATTTAAGTGTTGGTGCTGTTGCAGATATAGCCCTTTTGAATTTGCAGCAAGGTGATTTTGGTTACGCGGATTCCTTTGGAGGTAAACTCAAAGGTAAAGAGCGGTTATTTTGCGAATTGACATTAAAAGACGGGGAAGCTGTTTGGGATTTAAATGGACGAACTGCCGTGGATTATCAAACTTTAGGTGAAAGCTACGGCATACGTGACGGCGAATTTTTGATCTATCCGCCAAAGGAATAGCTGATTTAGCTTATATAGCAGTTTTCATCTTTAACTCTACATCGACTTAGCGCATTCGCTTTTACTCAGCTAGTTCGACAATTAAAACGCTTGCATTGTTTTAATTGCAAAAGGCTATAGGATAACAACTCGTGGAAAAGCTATTTGAAGCTAACTGACCACCCTTGTTGTCTTGAAGGTTGAAAAAAGGGGATGCCTTAGGGATTGCTAATAGAGTTGTTCGGTTTTTGTATTGCCAGTAGAATGACCTCATTTAGTGCAAACACAGCTATGCTGACAGCAAGGATTGCAGGCTTATCTAAATATAATTTATGCCAAAGCAATAAACCTAAGAAAAACAGATGAAAAGCAGTAGGCACTAAAAAAACTGGAAGGCTGTTCTTCCAGCTTATTCTGCTTTGAATGCCCTTAATAGTTAGACTAACAACTATCAGTGACAAAACTAAGACAAATGCTAGCACTACCCAAGTAAAGTTCGCAGCAAATGTTGACAGAATAATGGCAAATAATGTTGTGGCGACTAAAACTGCTATGAGTGGGTAAGACCACGTTAAGCAATTCTTGTTAAACCACTTTAAAAGGTAGCGACCAGTTCGCAGACACGAAGACATTAGAAAAATAATTAGCCACCAAGCCATGTAGTTTGCGTAAGGTACGCCAAACCATTGTTCATTAAAAGGTATATCCCAATTCCACATGCCGAGTTTTTCGCCATCAAATAGATACTGTTCCCTAATAGCTACCGCGTCCATGCCAAGATCAATAAGTAAAGCTAACAAAGCATCAAGAAAAGGTTTTGACCACTGTGGCATATTTAGACTGTCACTAACACCCATAACCGATATGCCGATAATTCCCCAGCTAACACCTATAACCAAAGGCGTATGCCAAACTTGAAATGAAAAAGGTGCATAACTGTAAAACTCCGAAGCCACAGCAATGCTTTCAACCATAAGACCATAAGTAACAAAGACAAGAAGCTCTAAAACCGAAGAGTGCTTTGGTAAAAGTGGTCTTTGAAGGCACCACACAATGCTAACAACAAGCAGTACTAAGACCAATAGCTCAAACAGAAAATAACTTAACGGTTCAGTTACCATGAAAATAGTTGGTTTCGGTTTGTTTTATGTCCATGGCTAATAAAGTAAAGAGCAGCTGATTCAAAGCGAGTTGTGTTTAAATAGCGTTACTAGAATGAGCATGCGTAATGTAGTTAGGATTAAGCTCTCACTCGAGTCAATATATACCAAAAAACACTCGAGTGAAGGTTTTATAGCAGTTCTTAGCTTAAACTCTATATCGACTTAGCCCATCCGTTTTTACTCAGCTAGTTCGGCATTTAAACCTAGCTAAGCGTTTTAAATGTAAAAGGCTATGTTAGCAATGTAGCTAGTGGTTGAACTACTGAATGGAGATGAACTTCAACGTATAAAACTAAGCTGAATTATAAATGTCGCACTGCTTTATAATTCCGACCTTGCCGATGTAGTCTAGCAGCTTTGGGGACTACGCTCTGACTCACTCAGTCTTATGACACGATTAAATCAGTTTAGTATAAATTGTTTGAATTGAGTAGGGTTTCAAAGTTTTAAAGATAGTACTCGAGTGTTCCTTTGTTCAAGGTTTACGTAGCTGA
>CAYGTA010000108.1:0-12056 GCA_964352605.1 uncultured bacterium
ACGTAATCAACTCTGTAAGAGTTTATGAAGTACCTTTTCGGACTTGGTATAAGCATCTTTTTTGCCTGCTTGAGACATATAGTAGTTTTCAGGTTAAACATACCATCGACTTAGCCCCAACGTTTTTACTCACCTGGTTCGGCATTTAAAACGCTTGCATTGTTTTAAATGCAAAAGGCTATAATTAAAAGCTTAATCCAATTAGGCTGAGCGTGACGATGCTATTAAAGTTTTTCAGTACATTTTTATTCTTGTGTGAGCAATGACCATGCTTAAACCCTAGAACAGCTCTACATTGAGGGCTAGATATATCCTGAAGGGGTTTCATTATGAAAAGATTTATGTTCGTCGTCCTTATAACCCTTGTTTGTTCCTTTGGCTCGAGTCAAACTGTTTATGACATTGTTGCAACTAATCCTGCTTTTAGTATTTTCTTTACTGCTGCAAATGATGCCGGTTTAGCTGAGTATTTAATGCAAGATAATATAACTGTATTTCTTCCAACAGATGAAGCTTTTTATCGCTTACCTACTGATGTTATTAGTGCTTTGGGTGAGAACCGTGGTCTGTTAGGTGAAATTCTTAAGCTGCATATTGCTCAAGGGGAATTTGATGCCGCTAGTTTTGTTCGCCATCCCCTTATCAATACGCTGGGTAAATACATTAATATGAGTGCTGGAGATGGTAGTTTTTTTGCAGAAAATGCAGCTATTACGAGTCGTGATATTCAAGCAACAAACGGCTATGTGCATGTACTGAATGACATAATCTTGCCTGATCGGTTTTCAATATCAAATGAGAGTGTATTTCGCTATGTTTTAGATAGCCCCAACAACACCGGTATTGTTGGCACTGTTGCCATAACAGGCAATGAACAACAAAGTATTGTATCAGTTGTGCTAAGTGGTACACCTAGCACAGGTGTGCATCCTGCCAAAATTTATTATGGTGATTGTGAAAATGGCGGTGAAATTGTAGCGGGCTTAAATGATATTTTTGGATCTTACGGTATGAGTCGAACGGTATTAAATTTACCTGTATCGAGCCTTGTAAATACTAATGCTTACGTAAAGGTTTCTCAGTCGGCTGAGCAATCAGACAGCTATGTTTCATGTGGAGAATTCGGTTTGAACGCGGTAACGCAGTAAAATCTCCTGTCTACCGTTTACGGAACGATAACAAAATAGGCACCCTAAGGTGCCTATTTTGTTTATTTGGTTTAATTTATTCGGGTTCGTTATCCCAATCACCAACCACGTTCTCTGCAGCCCACTCTAAGCCCATTAATTCACCTAAAGGCGCAGAAACACCTTCAGCGTAAACTTCGTTGCCGTTACGGTCAACAATAGGACCTGTGAAGGGTTCAAAGGCTGGCTCAGTCATGGTCATCGCTTCAATGCGGTTTAAAACTAAGTCATAAACACTAATTTCACCTAGTTCTGGGTCTGTGACCATGTAGGCTTGTAATTGTTCAGCAAAGACCGGATTAATAGGCATACCTGGTTCAGCCCCTGCTTGCGCTGCACCATCATCACCAAAACGCCAAACATAATCAACATCAGCTAAGTTCTCATTCGTGTAACTGCCGTCCATAGCGCCTTGAACAAAGTCAACATAAATAGCGCCCCAGTTGGTTAACTGACCACTAACAACAGTATCAGGGGAAAAAGAAAGCATGGTTGCGTAGTGAGAGAAGCTAGGAAAGCCTCTTTCTGCTGCTGCTTGAATAACAGTTGGTGTATCTTCTGAAAAGACAAAGACATCTGCTCCTTCAGCCATTAGCGCTTGAGTGGCTTCATTTGCACCCGCTGGGTCAAACCAGTTAAACAACCAACGCACTTCAACTTCTGCTTCGGGATTAACCTCTTTAGCACCAAGAGCAAATGCGTTAATGTGACGTTTTACTTCTGGAATAGGAAAAGCAGCAATATAACCAAGTTTATTACTTTCACTTAATGCACCAGCGATAAGACCGTTAATATAGTAAGCTTGATACATTTCAGCAATGTAAGTCATAACGTTAGGAGAACGCTGGTAACCAGTAGCATGACCAAACAAAACATCAGGATGACGCTCAGCTGCTGCGAGTGTTCCGTCGCCATAGCCAAAGCTCGTCGTGAAAATAATGTTTGCACCTTCATCAACAAGTTGATCAATAAAAATCTCAACATCAGCTTCAGATACACTCTCAATGTAAATTGTTTCAACACCAAGCTCTTCTTCCAACTGCTGACGACCAAGATCATGAGAGTAGGTCCAGCCTGCATCACCAACAGGACCAACATAAATAAAACCAACCTTAGGTTTATCCTGAGCAAAAACAATGCTAAACAAAACCATGCTCAAAACGAGTAAAAACTTCTTCATGAATCCTCCTTTGATTAGCTCGAGCTGATACTCGAGCGCAAAAGCTGCATAGTGCAGCGGTTTGCCAATAGTTATCTTTCGCCTCGGCGGTAGGGTTGCCCCAGTGATTCGGGCGCACCAAAGGCTCGTTTGCCTTGACCGATTGCGATGAGTGTTAAGGCCACAATTGTCATGATGTAAGGCATCATGGTGAGTAGCTGTGGCGCTATAATGGTTTGAAGTTTGCTGAAACTTAAGTAAAAGAATGCACCAAATAAAAAGCTTGCACCAATGGCTTTTAGGGGGTCCCAGAGGGCAAATATGGTTAAGGCTAGTGCTATCCAACCCATGCCTGAGGTCATGCCTTCGCCCCAACTAGGTCTATAAGCTATAGACAGGTAGCCGCCAGCCACACCAGCCATTAGACCACCAAAGGCTACGGCTGCGTAACGAACAAGGCTTACGTTTATGCCAGCAGTGTCTGCAGCTTTTGGGCTTTCGCCGACACTACGTAGCGTCATGCCTAAGCGTGTTTTATTAAGAACGAACCATAAAATAACGGCAGTTATAAGTCCTGCAAAGGTTAAGATTTTTTGATCAGAAAATACAGCTAAACCTAATAAAGGCAAGTCAGACAATATAGGAACGTCAACAGACTTCATAGGATTAGTGAGAGGGCGCCCAACATAAGCTCGACCTATAAGGCCAGACAATCCAAGGCCAAATATTGTTATGGCTAAGCCAGAAACAAACTGATTAGCATTTAAGGTTATAGAAATAAAAGCATGAATAAGACCCATAGCCATACCTGTCAACGCAGCGATAAGCAAAGCAAGATAAGGTAGACCAGTACTTTGAGCAACAATAAAGCCAATCACTGCACCCATAATCATCATGCCTTCAACCCCTAAATTGACAACACCACTGCGTTCAGCATAAATTTCACCCAAAGCAGCCCAAAGTAAAGGTGTACTAAAAGCCAAAGCTCGAGCTACCGTGTTGAGTATTAATTCAACTTCCATTAGGCACTTTCCTTAGCCGCTTGCTTGGCTTATCTTTTACAAAGCGGTACCGAAGTAAAGGTTCTATGCAAATAATGCATAACAGTAGTAGACCGTTTATGACGCCGGTCATTTGGTCAGGTAAGCGTAGGGATACTTTCATAACGTCTCCGCTGGCAAAGACCCAGCCTAACAGTAACGCTGTTGCTAAAGTGGCTAAAGGATTGCCTCTTGCAAGCAGAGCGACAATAATTGCGGTGTAGCCGTAACCCAAAGAAATAGAATTAGGCTCGAGTAATTTTTTATGAATGCCTGCAACTTCTCCTACGCCTGCTAGGCCTGCTGCACCTGCTGAGAGCAGTACCAGCAAAATGGTTGTGCTTAAGAAATTTACACCAGCATAGTGTGCTGCTTCAGGGCTTTCACCCATCATGCGAATTTCAAAGCCTAACTTCATGCGGGAAAGTAAAAAGAATAAAAAAATCACTAGGATAATCGCAATTAACAGGGTTGGCCAGTGTAATCGTGTTCGACCTATTGTTGGCAAAACAAACTCAGCGTTGAACTTATCACTTTCAGAGAAGCCTCTGACTGTTTTGCCTTTCCAAGGACCATTAATTAACCAACGAACCACATAAAGCATAATGTAGTTCATCATTAGCGTCGTAATAATTTCATTAACGCCTAAACGTACTTTCAGAAGTGCTGGAAGGAATCCCCAAATGCCACCACAAATGAAACCTGCAATAAACATGGCAGGAATGGCCAAGGGTGCCGGTACTGGGAGAAATAAAGCCACGCCAGCTGCACCAACTGCACCTGCTAATATTTGCCCTTCAGCACCTATATTCCAAAATTGAGCACGAAAAGCTAAGACCAAACCAGCACCGGCTAACAAAAGAGGAATGGTCTTGCGAATAACTTCAGAAAAACCCCGCCAGTTAAACAAAGTTTTTGAAAAAATCGTGCCGTAAGCAGTAAACGGATTTAGATCATAAGCCATAAATATAAAGCCTGTGATAATCAGGGCAAGCACAACAGCGCCAAAAGAATATAAAAATACAATGTGACCTGCAGGTTCAGGTCTAGGCTCGAGTTTATAGCCTAATAACCTCATGCCTTTAGCCCTTTGTTGGCTGCATCTCTTAGGCTGGTGTTACCTGCCATGAGTAAGCCAATTTCTTCTCTTGAACTGTTACTTGCGTCCACTAGACCTATGACTTGGCCGTCAAACAAAACGGCTATTCGGTCGCAGAGTTTTAAAAGCTCATCTAAGTCTTCTGAAACTAGCAAAACTGCTGCACCTCGTTCTCGCTGAGTAAGGAGTAAGTCATGCGTTAGGCTAGTTGCACTTACGTCTAAACCATAAGTAGGATGGGCAGCAACGACCAGTTTTGGCTCACCTGCTAACTCTCTTGCTAAGATGACCTTCTGAACATTTCCGCCTGACAATAATCGAGTTAAGGTATCCTTAGAGGGTGTTGAAATCTCGTAGTCTTTAATTGAGGCAGTAGCAAAGTCTGTTACCTTTCGCCAGTCCAGCATGCCGAGGTTTGAAAAAGGTTTGTAACGGTACTGTCTAAGAACTAAGTTCTCTGCCACCGTCATGCTAGGAACAATGCCCATGTGGTTTCGGTCTTCAGGAATATGGGCAACACCTGCCTCAAATAATCCCTTGACCCCTAAGGGAGTAATATCTTGTCCTTCTAAAAGAATCTTACCTTTGCTTGGTTGTTTAAGACCTGTAAGCACCTCAATTAGTTCTGCTTGACCATTGCCCGCAACACCAGCAACACCCAATACTTCTCCTTTAAATACAGTTAAACTTAGCCCCTTTAGCGCGTCACGTGCCTGAGAACTCTTAACCCAAACATCACTTAATTCAACAATGGTGTTAGGTGAGGGAGGACTTTTCTTTTCGCGTATTTGAGGTACGGACTTACCTACCATAAGTTGGGCCAACTTCTCAGGACTTGCTTCTGCGTTAATTAATGTGCCAACAACAGCACCTTTTCTTAAAACAGTAATGCGGTCAGCAATCGCCATTACTTCATCAAGTTTATGGCTAATAAAAATAATCCCTTCACCTTCAGCCCGCATTTTTTTAAGAACCTCAAACAAATTGTCAGCCTCTTGTGGCGTCAACACAGAAGTGGGTTCGTCAAGAATAAGAATTTGAGCCCCTTGAATGAGTGCTTTCAAAATTTCTACTCGTTGTTGCTCACCGGGAGAGAGCTGCCAAATCTTAGCGTTAGGGTCAACACCAAGCCCGTATGTTTCACCTAAATCACGAATTCGCTGCTCGAGTTTTCGGGTAGGAAAAAAGAAGGGTGTACCGGCAAGACCAAGTGCAATATTTTCTGCAACACTATGCCTTCGGGCTAAATGAAAGTGTTGCGCAACAAGGCCAATACCTTGCTGCATGGCATGTTTAGGGCTCTTAAAGCTTAATTCTTGTCCTTTTATTTTAATGATGCCTTCGTCAGCCTGATAAATGCCGTACAAAATATTCATCAAAGTAGTTTTACCCGCACCATTTTCACCAAGTAGGGCATGGATTTCACCAGAACGAACGGTAAAACTAACATTGTCATTAGCAATAACACCCGGAAAACGCTTGCTAATATTTTGCATACTTAAGCGATCTTGAATTGCGTTAGCTTGATTCTTAGTTGTGGTACTAGTCACCATGAGGCCTTAATAGAAGTGATGCAAAGAAAATGAAAACTGACACAATTTAACTTAACGTTTTGCAACATTTAAATAGTGCTTGAGCTTTTTTGGCATGAATTCGTTCCTAATGAGTTCTTAAAACTATGATTTTGGTTTATACTCTCATCAACAAAGTGAATTATTCCACATCTCAGTGAGGTTTAACAAGTCACTAGACTTCATTAAGCAAAAGGCTTAGGAGAAAAGCATGCAAAGACTAAACGATCCTGTACTCAGCCAAGAATGGATGGCTGTAGCAAAAATAGATGAACTAAAAGACATAAATAAAGTACAAGTAATGGGTGAAGATGTTGTTCTGTGGCGCAATGAACAAGGCTTGAACGCATTTAGAGATATTTGCATTCATAGAGGCACTGCCTTATCTTTAGGTCGCATAGAACAAGGTGAACTCGTTTGTCCTTACCACGGTTGGCGCTATAACCAAACAGGTCAGTGTACGCATATTCCAGCCCAACCAGATCTAGCTATTCCAACAAAAGCTCGAGCTTTTCGCTATGACTGTCAAGAGAAGTACGGTTTGGTTTGGGTTAGATTCGAGGCTTCAGAGAATGATCCTCCGTGTTTCACTGAGGCGGATGATCCTGCTTTTCATACGATTATCTGTGGCCCTTACGAAGTTAACGCAGAAGCGCCCCGGGTAATTGAAAACTTTTTAGATGTCTCGCATTTAATGTGGGTTCATGAAGGTTTTTTGGGTGTACCTGAACACTCAGTGATTCCTGAATATCATGTGCATAAACAAGAGGGCGGCTTAGTTGCTGATGAAATAACTGTGTTTCAGCCTGACCCTGACGGTCGAGGAAAAGACGTAAATAATAGTTATATCTATAGTGCTTTAAGACCCATGACAGTAAAATTCAGCAAGACAGATGATCAAGGTAGTGATGCTTTTGCAATTATGCTTCATACGACACCTGTTGCTCATAGAAAAACCAGAGCATACGCCATTTTAAGTCGAAATTATGGTTTTGATATGGATGACCAGATCTTTAAAGATTTTCAAGATAAAATATTTGCTCAAGATGAAACGATTCTATTAAGCCAACGACCTGAAGACTTGCCTTTGGACTTAGCAGCAGAATTGCATATAAAATCCGATAGGCTAGCGATTGCCTATCGGAAGTGGTTAAAAGAACTTGGTGTTCAGGTTGGCGTTAGTTAAGGTTTGCGTTAACGTTCCAACTACAACCCGTCCAGTTAAATGTTGCTTTAAACGTACCATTGCCTCTAGTGGTATTACCTGTTAATACTTCGGTAGCGCTGCCCCGCCAGGTGCCTTCCCAAGTGGCAGAAGTGCCACTTTCAGATTTTTTGGTTGTGTTATAGCTCCAGCTACCGAGCCTGTAAACGCCAGAGTATTTAACTTTTGCTTTTCTTAATTCTGCATCAATTTTGCGGTCAAGAGAAGATTTTAAAGAACTAAAATTTGGCTCAGTAGGAACACAAGGCCCACTGTTATTATTTTCATTAAACTGCGCTATTGGCGAGGTATCTGGCGGGCTTGTCTCTATAAAGAAAGTATAGCCAACCGTCAGACTGGCGGTTGGTAAAACTTCTAGACCACCATCTAAACCTGTACCTAAAGCAACACCAGCTTCTACTGTTGCTCTAAACGGACTTGTAACGCCAAAAGGAATTTGCGCCCCCATAGTTACAGTGCCAACAGGTGAATCAGAAAAGAAGCCACCGCCTACACTCGCAAATGTTGGAACTGGAATAGGGATAGGCAAAAAGTACCTGCCTGCCAAATGAACATAAGGCCCTGCTTCTGTTATAGAGCCTTTTAGGTTTACACCAAAAGAATCCTTCTGAAAGCCGGCATTAATGTTATACAGCTGATAACCTGGCCAGCCAGTACCTAACGCAACTTCTGTTAAAATAAGAAATTCGCTGCCTTCACCTGTTAACGAAGTTTCTTCGTCTGAAACATCCGTGCTTGTTTCTTGAGCAAACCCAATACAACAAGCTAAGAAAAAACAAAGTAGTATCATTTTAAAACTTTTCATCATCATCACCTGGCACAATCTAACAACTATAGAAACCTTGTTACGTCAAAAGGTTCACAGCTGAACTAAGGAATTTACTCGAGATTCTTCAAGCAAAACATCTAAGTCTACTTACCGCAACATGAAGACTATGAAGTAAACAAAAACTCGAGTTGTTCTTTGAGTTTGATCTGTTTTATACCCATTGTTTTAGCAGGTTCATTTACAAAGGAGATTTCGCCATTTTGCCAGCCATCTTCTGCGTCTCCGATTCGGCAACTATGCGCGCTAAGGGCTGCAGCAGCAATGTTAAAACTTTCGAGCTGTTTTAAAGCAGCAATACCTGCATTATCTTTACCTATGCCTGCATCATTAAAAATAACGAGTTGAGGACTGTATTTTAGTGCGTACCGACCTGAACTAAGCCCCCCATGTGAGCCAGAAACAATAACTAGGCCGCTATGCTCAACATCAATATCTGAAATGGAATCAAGCAGGCAGAGCTTTTGGATGCCTAAATCAATGACTCTCATGAATTAAGCATAGCCTAAAAAAGAGGAAGCAAGGTTTCTAGCGACACAGCTCTATTGTTTATTTTGACAGCTTTTCTAAACAGGATTTAAAGTCTGCTGGAAAGTCACTAGTAACCGTTAAGTCTAAAAAGCTTAGTGATGATGCATGCAGCATTTGACGAGGGCAGGTGAGCACTTTCACGCCTCTTTGAGCATAAATGCTGTCACCTAAAACAGGATGACCCAAATGAGCCATCATAACTCTAATTTGATGCAAAAAACCTGTTCCTAATTCAATTTCTAAAAGGCTTGCACCTTTAAAAATTTCAATGCTACGCCATCGTAAATCACAAAGTCTGGCATCTTTATGATTATCATTGACAACAGTTACTTTAGCAGGACTATGCTGGGTAACAGCCAGATATTCGCTAAGCCTTCCTTGTCCTGTTAGCTGACCTAGTACAAGCGCATGATAAATTTTTCTTGTCTGCCGGGTTTTGAAAGCCTTACGAAGCTTATGCCAAGCTTCCTCTTGCCTAGCAACCACAAGAACCCCCGAAGTATCATTGTCTAACCTATGCACTACACCACTACGCAAGCCAGACTCACCAATACCTTGAATTTCAGGAAAGCGCTGAACCAAATCATTAAGAACTGTTTGTGTATCTACATGACTCAAAGGTATAACAGATAGGCCAGCAGGCTTATCAATAACAACAAATCCTTCTTCAACATGTAAAAGCCTAAGATTAAGATTCACAGCTTTGATTACTTCTAAATCTGCAACAGCAATAGCAGAAAATTCAACTCTGTCTCCAAGCTCGAGTATTCGGCCTTTTGCCTTTAAGGTAACAGTCTGATCATTTACTTTTACCAAGCCATGCTCGAGTATGCTGAGTGACTTTGAGCGACTTAGCTTTAGGTAATTCATTAAACATTTGTCTAATCGTTGAGATGTTTCTACTCTGAATGAGGGCATGTTTTAAAGGTTTAACGTGCGCCAGAAATATCTAAGTGGGCACCCGAGGTGTAACTTGCTTCATCTGAAGCTAACCAGAGAATAGCGCCTGCAACTTCTTCAGAAGTCCCATTTCTTTTCATGGGTACTGTCTTGGCTACTGCTTCAGCGCGATTGGGTAAGCCTGTATCTTTATGAATGTCAGTATCAATAAAACCGGGTCTGACTGCGTTGACACGAATGCTTTCTGTCGCTAGTTCTTGGGCTAAACCATAAGTAAAAGTGTCTAGTGCGCCTTTACTAGCGGCATAATCGACATACGTGCCAGCAGACCCTGTTCGGCTTGCTGCAGACGCTACATTGATTATGCAACCGCCTTTACCACCATAGTTAGTTGACATGCGTTTGATGGCTTCTTTAGCACACAAAAAATAGTTTGTGATGTTTGTTTGAAAGACAAGATTCAAACGCTCCGCGGTCATTTCATCCACTCGAGCGGCTTTAGGTAAAATGCCTGCATTGTTCACAAGTACATCTAAGCTACCTAAATGCTCGTCTAAGCGCGTAAATAGGCTAATGATATCTTGTTCTTGACTCATATCCCCCTGAAGCGCAACGGCTTTAATCCCGAAGCTTTTAACCGTTTCAAGTAAGCTCAGGGCGGCCTGCTCATTCTTTAGGTAATTGATACCCAAGTTGTACCCGCGACTAGCAGCCAGCAAAGCAGTAGCTCTGCCAATACCCCTACTAGCGCCCGTAATGAGCATAAGTTTAGCCATTTAAGCTAGCGCGACAGCTTCAATCTCAATTAGCACATCTTTAGGTAAACGAGCCACTTCAACAGCACTGCGTGCCGGTGGGTTATTAGTAAAAAAGGAACTATAAACTTCATTCATGGCCCCAAAATGATTCATATCACTCAAAAAACAAGTGCACTTCACCACACTCGCTAAGCTCGAACCGCTAGCTTCAAGGACTGCCTTAAGGTTTTCAAGTACTTGCGTTGTTTGTTCTTTTATATCACCATCATTCAGGCTACCGTCAGGACGCAAAGGAATTTGCCCACTGGTGAAAATAAATTGCTCAGTACGAATCGCCTGACTGTAAGGCCCTATGGCGGCAGGGGCAGCTTTGGTTTCAATAATTGTTTTTGACATAGTTTTCTCCTTTTGGTAGTGCTAAAAACAGTAACTTAAGTACTTCTTAAAACAGTAAATATAACAATAAGCAAAACAAGGTACAGGGAACCAACAATCCAAAGTCTATAAGGATACCAAGCCTGCCTTCTTAATTTTGATACCGTATCTTGTCTTGGGTAAGCGGTTTCAATCTGACTAATACCCGTTAAAGTCTGAGTAATCGTCACTGAATTAGGCTCAATTTGACTTTCCGGCAAAGCATAATTTTTTGCTTGCGCTTCAATCGCCTCAACTTCAATAACAAGCGCCGTAATATTATCAGGGCTACCACGTTTATTGGCTTCTTCAATAAGTGCCTTAACGGCATCTTCAGGAGCATTATTAGCAATAATGTCACGAAGATAATCATCCGTCATCAGCATGCTAATACCATCACTACAAAGCAATAATTTATCACCCTGTTTAACATCAAAATGCTGAATATCCAACTTAACTTCAGCACTCGAGCCTAGCGCATTGGTAATTACATTTCTTAACCTATGACGTTTAGCCTCTTCTTCAGTAAGGACACCCTGCCTGACCCGTTCGGCCACCCAACTATGGTCATGGGTTAATTGATCAATCTTATTATCACGAACCAAATAGGCTCTTGAATCACCCACATGAGCAATCAAACCCACCTGATCATCAATAAGTACCGTTGTTAAGGTTGTCCCCATGCCTTCATGTTCAGGATTTTCACTCGCATAATCAAAAATTTCTAGATTAGCAGACTGCACAGCTTTAGCTAACGCCGTAGGAGGATGGTTTTTGCGCTTAAGTAACTCACGCCTTAAACTCTCAATAGCTTTTTGACTTGCCACCTCACCTGTTTTATGACCCCCCATGCCATCAGCAACGGTAGCAAGATAGTAAGGCTCGAGTTCGCCTATAAAGAAGCTGTCTTGATTAATACTGCGAACACGACCTGCTTCGCTTGATCCGCTAAAGCGAATTTGGGTTCCTATTTTTTCGGTCGTGGGCATCTCTACTAGTTTACCTAAGTTTGAGCTCGAGTGAAACGGTTGACGTATCATTGCTGTTTAAGGTGAGGTGGACTTAACACTTAGATGCAAGACTTTTGCATTGGGTTTATTGGCAAAGGTATCTTGTTTAAGGCGTTTGATTGTATTGCCTTTTGCATTTAAATTGTATTGGCTTTTGCATTTAAAACGTTTGCAGTGTTTGAAATGCCGAACTAGATGAGTAAAAACGGATGGGCTAAGTCGATGCTGTGTTTAACCTAAAGACTGCTATATCTGATACTATTTCCGTTTACTTTATTAATAAACCTGAGTTCGGAGTTTATAGAAGAACAGGAAGCTTATCAGTCTGCTGGAAAA
>CAYGTA010000109.1:0-12042 GCA_964352605.1 uncultured bacterium
AATGTCGTAAGACTTTATAATTCCGACCTAGGGGAGTACGCTCTGACTCACTCAGGCCCATGACACGATTTAATCAGGTTAGTATAAGGTAGTAGTAGCCTTTGTTTTGATTGCCAAAGCAAAAATTATAAAAAAACTGCGTCATTGTGTGCTGATTCCTCAAATCAGATTATCTAAGACAGATAATCTTTCTTCTGACAACTGCCCAGAGTCACTCACAGATAACTGCCAAACAGCCAACTCGGGCATGAATTCATAAGCTAAATCATCAAGGGTTTGTTCAAACGTGTCATCCCAAGAAGAACGGTTTTTTAGTAAATGTTCAAAAAAGCCTTGAGGGACGGTTCCCCCCAAGGCAAATGAAACAATATCTTTAAACTCGAGCATAGGTCAGCTACTTATAAAAACTTAACTATCTTCACTGTCATCAAGCGGAGCTTTTGGGGTTTTGTCACCTTGGAGCTGCGTTATGACTTTTTGTTTAATTTCTTCAACCATGGCATCATTTTCTGCAAGTAAGGCTGCTGTTTTTTCTTTACCTTGAGCGAGCCTTTGACCATCATAAGAGTACCAAGAGCCACTTTTTTGAATGATATCTAAGTCAGTTGCTATGTTAATAAGGTCCCCTAGTTTATCTATACCTTTACCAAACATAATTTCTACTTCTGCTTCTTTAAACGGGGGTGCTACTTTGTTCTTCATGACTTTAATGCGGGTCACTACCCCAATTTTGTCAGCACCAGATTTGACATCAGTTTTTCTGCGCACCTCAAGGCGAACACTTGAGTAGAATTTGAGTGCGCGACCGCCGGGTGTGGTTTCGGGGTTACCGTAGATGACACCAATTTTTTCTCTTATTTGGTTAATGAATATTACGGTTGTGTGGCTTTTTGACATGATGCCTGTGAGTTTGCGTAGCGCTTGGCTCATGAGTCTTGCTTGTAAGCCCACATGTGAGTCGCCCATGTCGCCTTCTATTTCAGCTCTAGGTACAAGAGCTGCAACTGAGTCAATCACGACAATATCAACTGCACCGGAACGCACTAGTAATTCACAAATTTCTAAGGCTTGCTCACCTGTGTCTGGTTGAGAGACAAGTAAGTTGTCTATATCAACCCCAATGGCTTTTGCGTAAATAGGGTCAAGTGCGTGCTCTGCATCTATAAAGGCTGCTATGCCGCCCGCTCTTTGTGCTTCAGCAACTATATGTAAGCTTATAGTCGTTTTACCGCCTGATTCAGGGCCGTATATTTCAATAACACGTCCTCTGGGTACACCGCCCACACCCAACGCCAAATCAGCACTCATGGAGCCTGTACTAATAACACCTTGGTTAAAGGAATTGTTTTCTTCACCGAGGCGCATAATGGCGCCTTTACCAAATTGTTTTTCAATTTGCAATAAGGTTGTATTTAAGCTTTTTGTTTTGTTTTCATCCATAGTAAGTAAAACCTTTCAAAGAAGGAAGCCCAGCGGTGCTGGGCTTAAGGGGGGTTCACAAAAGTTTACCTTATTTAATAAGGTAATGCAAGTTATATTAGCCAAATGACCTATTTACGCACTCGAGCTGCTGGCAAAGAAATAAGGTTTACCGGTGTTGTTTCTTCAAAAGTCACAAACGCTTTTGGATTTTTTTCTTTAATGATACTGAGAATCTGCCTCACTTGCTTTCTTGGTATGACACTAAAGCTAATGCGCACATCACCATCTCGCCCTTCCCCATTAACAACTGTCACAAAAAAACCTTTTGCTCTGAGCATATCTGCAATAGCGGGTGTCTTATTCGGAGATACAACTCTTAATATGACATCACCAACAGAAAGCCATTTTTCAATCGTACTGCCGAGCATGGTTCCTACTGCGTAACCACCTGCATAAGCAATAAACTTGATGGGGCTATCAAGATTTGCTAAAACTTGAGCCGCAGCTACAAGCCATACTAGTGATTCAACAAAACTCAGAATACCAGCAAGCAATCTGCGACCGCGAATAATCATGCTAATGCGAAGCGTACCAATAGACACATCTAATATACGTAAACAAAAAATTACTAAAGCACTAAGGAGCAAAGATACCGTCATAGAAAGACAACTGTAGCAAGTTTTTACAAGAAAAAAGCGATCCCCTTATTTAAAGAAGATCGCGCTTATTTATATTTTTAAATTACCTTAAATACTTGAGGGTTTCGACTAAACAAAATCGAACCAAGAACTGTTCGAATCAAGATAAGACTCTACAGCTTTAGTAGCATTTTCAAACTTATAAGTACTCAACAAATTGATAATATCTTGCTGCATATTTGCCAAACTATTAGCAATCAAGTCACTACGAAAGCCCTTGGCACCCAAATTAAACACCATACCCATAGTAATCATTCGGCCTAAAACCTGACCCAACTCAACCAGTTTACGTTGTGGAATCTGCATATCCACATCAAATTTAAACAAATCACCAAATCTATCAGCAACATTTTGGGTTAACGGATGATCTGCCAAAAACGCATGCATATTTGTCACTTTCGAGCGCTTCATAAGCTTAAGTACAGCTTCAGAAATCTGAGCATACAAAATATCATTTGAGCCCTCAAAAATCTGAAAAGGACGCGAATCAACAATACCACGACCCGCAATATGATTTAAGCGATAGCCTTTCGCACCCACCAGTTGCAACAGTGACTGAGACGCCTCTTGCATAAGATCAGTAACCACAGACTTAATCGCATTAGCTTCAAGGGAACGCCCAGACAAATCATGCTCTAAGCCACCATTCTCACCACCATGCACACAAAGTGCAGAACAAACCGTAAAGTGAGACTGAAGCCTACTAAGACGCTGCTGAACCTGATCATACTCGAGTAAACTCTTTCCCCCAACAAATCGGTTTCGGCAATGCTCTAAGCCTTCATCAAGCATGCGCTGCAAAAAACCCATACCCATGCCTGCAAACTGAATACGGCTACGATGCAGCAAATCAAGCATCATCTTAATACCCGTTGTTTCAGGCTCGAGCTTATGGGTTGCTGGCAAACGTAAATCTAATTTATTTTTGCCATAAGGAATCATGTAAAGACCAAGGTTTTTATAAACTTCTTCGACTTCTATATGCTGGTTAGGTTGATTCATATCAGCAATAAAGAAATCAATGTCTCGCCTTAAGCCACGCTCTTCTGTTTGCCTTCTGGCAGTTACAAGCCAGTAATCTGCCCAACCTGTCAAACCTGCCCAGTGCTTGGTACCTTGCACATGGTATTCACCAAATTTTTCGGTGTAACTGGTTTGCATGTTCAGGGCATCTGAGCCAAAGTCAGGCTCAGTAATCATAAGGCCACCCATAGCTTTTTCTTTCACAAAACGCTGAAAAACTTGGGGTTTTACTTTAGCCTGCGCATACTTTGAGACTGGCTGTATAAACAGTGCATAGTTAATACCAAAAATAAGAGACAAGCCTAAAGCTTCGTAAGAAGCGGCTGATATAACAGCCATGCTTTCTGCTGGTGAGCCACCTCGCCCCCCATGTTCTTTAGGAATAAAGGCAGAAAAAGGATTACTCGCCATGATTTCACGTAGTACAAAAGGAGGTAACCCACGCTCTGAACCTAAATCATCTGCGTGCGCTCGAGTTTGAAAAACGTGATGCAATTTAGCTTTGAAGCTCGCTAAGAAATCACTAAAAGGTTGTATCATTTCTGATTCGTTCGCTTTCGCTAAGACAAGTGGCTTCATAAGACTACACCCTACTCACGGCAGCGATAATGTGTGTTGGGAATAAATTCATGCTGTATTATAGCAGGCAAAGCTTAGACAAAACGTAAATGCTTACTCTTTTGACTTCATAAAATAATAATATTTCCATTTAGCAGCGCTATTGCAGCCCTAAGAACTTGCACTATCTGCCTTTATTTGCAGTTCCAAGAAATACTACAGCAGCGACTGAGTTGCTTAGTTTCTACTCCCCTAGAATTTAGATAGTCTAGGTTCAGTGGTCGGCAGGAATGCTTTGTATGGTGCAAGCATTCGTGGAAACGCTATATTAAGCCTAACCCTATCAGCTAAAGCTTAGCCAAATAATTCTTTGCTGTTCTCCTACACAGCTCGCTAATCTATCTACCCCTCACTTAAGCCTCGAGTAGCTCAGGGTGAAATTTAGTCCAGTATCTCACTAAACCTGTAACGGTCATTTCATAATTACTTGATTGCTGGTGTCGTTCCATAACTTCTGGCGGGGTATTGCTAGCTTTTAATTCAGCATTACCGTATTCAGTTATGCGTTTAACAAGGGTTTCAGTATCCTCATTTTGCAGCATGCCCTCTAAAATCTGCTCAGCCCATGCTTTGTTTTTTAGCAACACGGTAGTTAGGTGCTCTGTCACTTTGTCAGTCATGCCGTAGTGCGTCAAAAAAAGCCTTTCTGGTTTGGCTTCTTTGAGTTTAGCGATACTTTCTTGCCAAAGTTCAAGATTTATGTCTGGTGGTGGCACAGCAGGTCGAACCACATCTGACCCTGTTAAACGAATCGCCGCAACATCTCCCGTAAACATATCTTTATTATTTAAAAAGAAAGCAACATGGTGAGATGCGTGACCGGGTGTATAAAGCACATCTAGCTTGTGACCCAAAATGCTCAGGCTTTCACCGCCTCTTAAAACCTTAAGTTTAGCTTCAGGAATGGCCTGCATGCCGCCCCACAAGGTATCCATAAGCTCACCATAAATACGTGTTGCACTGTCTAGCAGTCTGCTTGGGTCAAGCATATGTTTAGCACCACGCTCATGCACATAAACAGTTGCACCTGTCTCTTTAACAAGTGCACCTGCAGCGCCCGCATGATCTAAGTGAATATGTGTAAGCAGAATATCAGTAAGCTTATTTAAATCAAAACCCGCCTCTTTAATAGCAGCTTTAATGACAGGCAGCGTTGACTCTGGCCCAGTTTCAATAAGCGCAAAGTGCCCATCCTTATGGGCACTCGCAAGCAAAAAAACAGCAACTTTACCATCAAGATTCAAGTGCTTTGTATCAAGAACAAAAACACCCCCAAAATCTTCAATAGCAGGAATGCTAACAAAAGCCATTTAGCTGCTAGATTCAATCGTATTGGTTAAGGTACCAATACCTTCAACCGTAATTTCAAGCTCATCCCCAACTTGTAAAGGCCCCACACCCTCAGGCGTACCCGTAAGCACCAAATCACCCGGCTCGAGTGTTAAAAATGTGCTTATATAACTAAGAATGGTGGGGACGTCAAAAATGAGGTCTTTGGTGTTGCCATCTTGTTTGAGTTCACCATTTACTCGAGTTTGTACTTGCAAGTTACTGGGGTCTAAGTCTGTTTCTAACCACGGTCCTACAGGGCAAAACTTATCGCTTGATTTGCCCCTAGTCCATTGCAGGTCTGCTTTTTGTTTATCTCTGGCAGTCACGTCACAAGCGCAAGTGTAGCCAAGCACGTACTGATAGGCATCTTCAGGCTTTATGTTTTTCATACGCCTTGAAATAACAATGGCCAGTTCACCTTCATAATGCAAGTTGCTCGTCCAACTTGGGTACGGTATAGGGTCACCGGGGTTTGCAAGGGTTTGCAGGCTCTTTAAGAAAAGGCCGGGTTCTGTCGGAAGGTCATCGCGACTGCCACCCATTTCTGCAACATGCTCTGCGTAGTTTTTACCTACACAAATAATGGTTTTGGGTTCGCAGGGTGCCAGTAGGCTAAGGTCAGATAAGGTAATAACATGACCTGTGCGGCTGCCCATCATGTCGTTAAGTTGATGGACTTTACCACCCTCGAGTTCCCCCCAATGAATACCGTCATAGCTTTGGTAACGAATACGCTGCATCTTTTCACCTCGATTTAGAACTAGCTAAAGTTTTTAGTACGCAGGTATCATAACGTGAAACAAGACTTTAACAAGAGCCCAAAGCTTAGCAAGCGAACCCAAAACTCGAGCTTTTTGTTAAGTTTTCCACATTTGCAAAGCTAAAAGTGCAAAATTTAACCTGCTGTGACATTTTCAACATTGCTTCATTTTTGGCAAATGATAGGTTGCTGGTGACCACCAACTTCTTTTGAAAGAGGTTACCTAAGCATGGCCCCACACAAACCACTCGTCTGGCTGACAGCTTTAGCTCTACTTACAAGCTGCACCGGTGAATTAGATCTAGAAAACACAACACCCCCCACAGAAACCACGCAACCAGAAACACCTGTTCCAGCACAACCCGAACCTCAGCAGCCTGCGCAACCTTCCCCTGAACTACCGCAAATAGCAAGCAACTACTTCTTACTAGACTTCAAAAACGGCTCGAGTACAAACCTGAGTGGAGCTAGCTTAGCTACAGCCAGCTACTATGAAAATGGCTCTGGTCTATCTTTTAGCTTTGATGTACCTGTCACTGAACTTAGTTACCCCGGTATTTATTCAACTACACTAACCCTAACCAATACCTCAGGTCAGGCTATAAATTTAAATGATTTCCCTATAGATAATGCTCAGTTACTCATTAATGACTTTGAAGCACAAGATGAAGCATCAAATGCACTTGTAGGCGGCGCTATTTCAAACGCAAATGGCTTTAAAGCAGAATCGAACACTCCTTTTTTATGGATTACACGAGATGAGCAAATTTCAGAAATTCCTGAATTTGAAGAGGCGGCCAAACGAACGCTCACGCCTAACAGCAGCATCAGTCGAGTGATTGATATTTCTCTACCACAAGATGCCACACAAGTAGTCATTGCCGTTGCTTTACTAGCAGAATCTGTTGCAAGCAATAATATTCCGGTCGCTAGCAATGGCTTCTCAACCGCACTCGTAGGCAAATACGCAGTTGACGCAAGTGTGGATGGCTTTGCTCAGCAAGCAAGACTCAGCAAACCAAGCGCTGTGGAGACTTGCGGTAGTTACTTACACATTATTGAAAATAACAGTGGTATTTTTAGACGCTACAGCCAAAACAAAGTTGAAACCACCGACGCAAGCTTCAGAGTATCAAACGCACTAGGTGGCATGGATTGCTACAAAGGCCTAAGCGATCAACTTGTACTGGCAGACACAGGCAGCAAACAAATCTACATAAGCAGTAGTTTTAGCCCAGCAGGCATATCAGAAGTCATAGGTAGTGGTGAAGAAGGCTCACAAGATGGTGAGGCAAACAGTGCTAGTTTTACAAGCCCAACAGATGTAGCAGCCTTAGGCAAAAGCATTATTGTGGCAGACGGCACCGCCCTAAGACTCATAACTGAAACAAACAGACGCTTTAGCGTAACTACCCTACTAAGCAATCTAGAAGGCACCGTAAAAAGTGTGACCAGTGACGCCATAAAAACCGTCTACTACACACTCGAGTCTGACAATGATGCGCTTTCTGGACTTTATGCTTTTGATTTAGAAACCCTTGATAATCGTTTAATCTGGCAGCAAGCTAAGTTAAGTGCCGTTCGGCATGATGGTGCTGCCGGCTTTTTTGTCATGGCAGATACAAAGCTTATGCATGTTTCGCAAGGAGCTAATGGCTGGCAGGCAACACTAGCTGCAGGTTCAGATACGCCCATGAGCGTCGGTTCAGGGCTTTTAGCTTCAGAAACATATCTGGGTAACGCTGGGTTTTTTGATGTTGATCAAGGTACGGTTTACATTGCAACAAGCGAACAGCAAGTTTTACGTATTGACCGTTTAAGATAGACTGCATTCGTCAAAAAAGAGGGACGCATTTTTTATTGCGTCCCTCTTTTTTTAACTTAACTATCTAAGCTTTACTCAGAGTCTTCTGTCTCTTCAGAATCACTTTCTTCAGTTTCAGCATCATCTTCACCAGTCGGATCAACTGCTTCATCTTCAACAACAGGCTCAACAGCAACAAGTAACTCAGGGAAAGTTTCAACCGTCGCAGAAGCCATCAAGCTATCTAAAACAACATTAAACTGCTCTGCTTTAATATCTTGCTCGAGTTGCTCTTGTACATCTTCTAAGCTTGCAACACCCGCCTCTGTTCTCTGGTAAGCCAAAATGACATGAAAACCAAATTGCGTTTCAACAGGACCTACTGGCATATCAACTTCAGCAGCAAAAACAGCTTCTTCAAAAGGCGCAACCATCATACCCAAACCAAAGCAACCTAAGTCACCACCCGTAGGGCCTGAAGGACCTGTACTTCTTTCAGCCGCTAAAGCAGCAAAATCTGCGCCGCCCTCTAGTTCACTAAGAACATCATTAGCATCCTCTACAGTGTCTAGCAAAATATGACGCGCACAGACTTCTTCATCTGTAGCAAACTCAGCTTGACGCGCTTCATAAGCAGCAGCAAGCGACTCTTCAGACACTTCTATTTCACTTTGCAAGGTATCTACCACGTTTTGCAGTAAGCTACTCTCAGCTATGTACTCACGTAACTGAGCTTCATCAGAAAAACCACTACCTTGCAAAAAGATATCAAAAGTAACGCCTTCAGGTAAACCTTCTTTAATCTCAGTTACCTGCGTGTCAACATCAGTCTCATCAACACTAATACCTCTAGCCGTTGCTTCTTGCAGCAAGACAAGCTCAGTAACACGACGCTCCAAAAACTGCGGCTTAAAAGGCTCGAGTTGTTGTCTTAGGGCGTCATCAACAGGTAAGCCTTGAGCTGCAGCTAAAGAATTAATGGCTATTTCAAAGCGATTATTGAAGTTACTTAAGCTTTCTTCTGAACCATTAACACTAATAACAATAGGGTCAGTGCTTTCTTCAGGGTTTGCTTCTTGGGTACTTGTTTCTTGCGCAAAGCTAAACGCTAGCAGCGCAACAAGTAGGGTAAATAATATTTTTTTCATAGCTTTCCTTTCAGTTATTGCCTAATTACAAGCAACCACCCTACCATTGCATTTGTGAAATAAGTGCGGCTTTGTATGACGCTTTGTTCATAATGCTTAGCTAGGCTTCACAGCTTTCCGTGAAAAGCGATAGACTAACCAGCATGATTAAAGGAACCCATGAAGCTTTGCCTGATGAGCGCAATAAAGATGTCTTAATTTATATTAACGGCGACTATTTTAGGCGAGAAGATGCCAAAATTTCCGTCTTTGATAGCGGCTATTTGGTTGGTGATGGCATTTGGGAAGGCATAAGGCTACATGAAGGCAAACTTGCCTTTTTAGACAGGCATTGGGATAGACTTTTTCAAGCTGCCAAAACCGTTGATTTAGATATAGGTAAAAGCCGTGAAGAACTCACAGACCTTCTTTATGAAGTTGCCAAGAAAAACAATATGCACACTAACGTGCATATGCGCCTCATGATTACCAGGGGTAACAAAAAAACCCCCGCTCAACACCCAAGCCTGACCATTACGCCTCCTAACATAGTGGTCATTGCAGAACATAAACTTGCAAACCCCCAAATAACGCAAACAGGTATTAGTTTGTTTACCTCAACAGTTCGTCGCCCACCCCCACAAAGCCTAGACGCCAAACTAAATTGCCACAGCAAACTACATGAAGTTTTAGCCCTCATTCAGGCCGTTAAAGCAGGAGCAGATGAAGCACTCATGCTAGACATAAACGGTAACGTTGCCACCTGCAACGCAACTAACTTTTTTATAGTTGTAAAAGGCGAGGTGCTAACCTCAACAGGTCAGCACTGTTTAAATGGCGTAACACGACGTTTAGTCATTGAACTATGCAAAGCCAATAACATTCCGGTAGCTGAAAAAGACTTCTCTTTAACCGATGTCTACGGTGCAGATGAATCCTTTGTAACCGGCACCTTTGGCAGCCTAACCCCTGTTGTAGACATAGATGGACGAAGCATTGGCTCAGGACAAGTAGGCAGCATGACACAAACCCTAAGCAAACTCTACAAAGAAGCTGTTGCTAGCGTCTAAAGCATGAAACGAATCTCAATGTGGTCAGGACCACGCAATATATCAACCACACTCATGTACAGCTTTCGGCAGCGCAGTGACACCACAGTAGTAGACGAACCCCTATACGGTCACTACCTAAGCACCGTTGATGCGCTTCATCCGGGTGAAGCAGAGATACTAGCCGACATGGAGCAAGACGGTCAAAAAGCTGTTGAAAGCATGTTTAAAGACTACCCAAGCAAAGTAGCTTTCTTTAAAAACATGGCGCACCACCTTGTAGGTTTAGACAGCAGTTTTCTAGCTAAGCTAGATAACATTATTTTAACCAGACACCCCCGCGACATGCTTAGCTCCCTCACCAAACAACTCAAAACACCCGTACTCAGAGACACCGGTTTAAAAGAATGCGTAGCACTACTCGACATGCTCTTAAAAGCAGGTCAAACCCCTATTGTTTTAGAATCTCAAGAAGTACTCAAAAACCCTGAGCAAGTCTTAAGCAAACTCTGCAAACAACTCAACATTCCATTTGAAAAAAGTATGCTCAGCTGGCAAGCAGGCCCTAAACCAGAAGACGGCATTTGGGCAAAACACTGGTACGACAATGTACACAAAAGCACCGGCTTTATGCCCTACAAAGAAAAAAATGAACCCCTAGATAAACGCTATGAACCCCTCTTAGAAGAGTGTTTACCCCTTTATGAACGCCTCGCGAGCTATGCGATAAAAGCCACATAAGCCAACTGCTTAGCTACACAACATTAAAGCCTGACAAACTACGTGTACACTAACACTCATGCTTTAGTTACACGCTAGCTTTTTGCACCTTAAAAGCTGAAAACGCCTTTTAAATAAAAGGCTTAAACACTCGTGTTTTCAGCTTAAAGCCCTCTTCTTAACCCTTTGAAATCTGCTAAGCAGAAACCCAATCTTGTTCAAACAAGATTCATGCAGGAGTCTTTATGCGATCTCGCGGACGCTGGTTCACACGCACCAGCCTAACAGCCCAAGTAGCCATTTTGGCAGGCCCACTCGTACTACAACAAATCTCATTCACCCTCATGGGCGTAACAGATACCTTCTTTGTATCACGCGTCAGCACAGACGCAGTCGCCGCCGTAGGCCTAGCAGGCGTACTCTTCTTTGCACTCATGCTACTATTCCGCTCAACCGCAAACAGCAGCGTAGTATTTGTAGGCCGAGCCTACGGAGCAAAAAACAACCCAGCCGTAGGCAAAGCCATCTGGAATGTACTCAACATGGTTGCCTTACTCACCATCCTATGCGCCGTACTACCCTGGTTACTCAGCTACCTATTTAACTTCGCAGCACCCGCAGACAACCCCATAGTCAAAGAACTCGGCACCCGCTACCTACAAATAAGAGCCTTCGAAGTACCCCTAGCCATGTTCATAGCCGTCGTCTGGGGATTCTTAGTCGGCAGAGGCGACTCACGAACACCCATGATACTCGCATGGCTACAAGTCTTCACCAACATATTCCTAGACTGGCTCTTCGTACTCGGCAACTGGGGCATGCCCGCACTAGGCGTAGAAGGCGCAGCCTACGCAACTGTAGCAGCCAACCTAGTCAACGCCATAGTAAGCGCCTTCATACTATGGAGCCCCAAAAACAGACAAACCTACAACACCGCCCAAGCACACCGCTCGAGTATGGCTGAACTACGCAACGTACTAAAAATAGGCTTACCCATGGGTTTAGGTGACTTCGTAGAAGTCGCATCCTTCACTGCCTTCTTTGCCCTTATAGCTCGTTTAGGTACAGACACCCTAGCAGCCAACAACATAGCCTTACAATTCATGAGTCTTTCTTTCACCCTCGGCATAGCCGTAGCCATGGCAAGCTCGAGTCTTGTCTCACAAAAACTGGGCGCTAAAGAACCCGATGTTGCAGAACGGGTTGGCTACCGAGCAACCTACTTAGCCATGCTTCTCATGGGTCTAGTGGGACTCAGCTACCTTATAGCACCAGAATTTTTCATGCGTATATTCACTAGCGACCCTGAAGTCATAGCTGCTGGCGTGGTTATTTTAAGACTCATGGCGTTCTACCAAGTTTTTGACGCCGTAGCCATAGTCTTAGGCGGCTCACTCAACGGTGCTGGCGACACAACCTTCACATTAATTACCAAACTCATTGGCGCATGGGGCGTCTTTCTACCCTTAGCATGGCTATTTGCCTTCCC
>CAYGTA010000110.1:0-12025 GCA_964352605.1 uncultured bacterium
CTTTATACTTTGTATCGTCTTCAAGAGCGTCAACAGTTGCATGAAATAAGTAAGCTTCAAGGTCCGCATTGGCTGCTAAATCAATACGAACAAGCTTTGACTCGAGTGGCTTAAGCGTGAGTGATTCAGAGATTTGACTAATGTTATTTATCTGATACCTAAGACTCGGCACAGCAGCAGCAGTGTTAATGCTACAAGCTCGAGTTTCTTGAAGGTCAAAAGGAGTTAGGTTGATACGTTTTTCATAAGCCTGATTCTTGGCGAATTCCCAGTAAATTTCGCCTAAGCCAATGCCTAGTTTTTGCGTGAGTAAATTATCTATGTCAGCGGTGGCGGGGCCTACTTCTAGAAAATCTTTTAAAAACGAAAGGCCTTCTTTAGTAAAGTATTTTCGACCCAAAAAAACCCAAAAATCTTGTGCAGAGTAGTTATCAAAACTTGGGAACTCAAGAGGGTTATCGTCATCAATTAAAGACGCGTAAGTCAGATCAAAAGTTAATGCAAGGTCTGAACCTAGCATTATATGTTCTGTTGAATTGACTGAAGCTTCAGCCATACCTTCAATAACCCAATAGCGAGCTGAGCAACTAGAGAGAAGGCAAGCAGAATGCTCGTAGCTTTGTTGAATAGCATGAAAATACTCGTGTCTAAGAACATCTAGCATGAGAGTGCTATCTTCAGTGCAAGCGCGTAAGCGTTCAAAGAAATATTGTCCAAGAAGACCATCTTCACAATCATCGTAAAGCCATGCTTTGTTACGTTTTCCCAGTGAAACCAAAACGCCATTAGTTTGCTCTTTATAATAAATATCAGCTCTTAATTCGGGTTCACGAAAACCCATTCGTTCTATTAAATCAAAATGGCTTTGCGCAAGCTTTTGATTAGCCAGAAGAAAGTCTTCTGATTTACACTGGCTACCTGTTTCACATATCATGCGGAAAGCTTGGGAATTTAAGAAATCTGGGCTTAATAACTCGTTATAGCCAAAAAAAGGGCCTTTTACTAAACTCACAACAAGACCATCAGGTAGTAATGCGGGTAGCGTAAAGCTAAGCAGACCTTTTTTTGTGTCATAAAGACCGCCATCAAAATCCCAAGTAAATTCTTCTTCACCCACTAATTGTGGAGGAACTAAAATGGCAACTGCTACTTCATCTAAATTAACATCTTCATCCAAAGGTATACCCATAATAATGTCATGGTCATAAATGGCCTTGCTAAAAGTGCTAAGCCTATAAAAACTACCTAACGCTTCTACGCCACTTGGCAGAGCTACCCTCGTTTCGCTTAAGTGCTGAAGCTGCAAGTCTAAAGGCTCTTCTAGCGTACCTAAGGGAACGCCTAACCAAATGCCTGCTTTATTGCTAACACTCGAGCCGTCTTCTAGACTAAAAACTTGCTTTGCAGATTGACTTTTGCTGAGTGGCATAAGAACCACTAGGCTAATTAAAATGAGAAATCGCATGAACATTATTGCTTCACTATAAATACTGCAATGAGTCAAAGTAGGCAAATAATGCATACTGGTTTGCTTAAGCTAACTTCAAGCAAACAAAATCCAAACAAATATAAAGTACAACTTAGTGAAAGATAAACTATGATTGAGCTTGCTATAACCGAGGTAATGATAAAAGGTATTTTGCTAAGTCTAAAACGATTAGATGTTTGGGTAACTTTTGATGATAAGGAGTAAGCTTTTTGGCTACGCAACTTAAGACAAGACGACGTTCCCGCCGTAAGTACAAACGGCTTTGGTTTTTCATTATTCTGCTACTTTTAATGTTTGCTGCCACAGCTGTCTGGTACGTTTATTTTAGAGAAACAGCTAGTGTTACAGAAGAAGATTTAGGCCCAGAAACCGTAGCAGTTTTCCCACAGCTTTACCGCGAAACGGTTTCAGGTACGGGTACCGTAGCGCCTTTTCGGACCCTTGATTTAAGCTTTGAGGTTTCAGGTAGTATTGTTGAACTTGCAGAAGTAGGGCAAGAAGTCACAGCAGGTCAGGTCATTGCAAAGTTAAATACTAACGCTTTTGAACGAAGTTTGCGAGATGCTGAGTTTAGTTTAGAGCAAGCTCAAACGAGACTACAAAGTACCGCTTCAGGGCAAACAGATTCTCAAGTGAATTTGCAAGAGAGCATTAATAGCGCACGCTTAACTGTGCAAGATGCAGAGCGAGAAGTAACACGCACCAAAAGTGATTTAGACTTAAAGACACAATTACAAACAGCAGGTAGTGAAAGCCAAGAAAATGTCATAATTGCTCAAGATAACCATAATCGCGCTTTAGATAATTTAATCAAATCGCAGCTAAATTTAGAAACCCTGCAATCATCAAGCTCACTAAGAGAAGATGCCAATATACAAGATTTACGTAATTCAGAACTAACTGTGCAAGCCGCTCAGTTAGAACTCGAGCGTGCTCAAGAGGACTTGGCTGCAACGTCGTTGTTAGCGCCTTTTGATGGTGTGATTGCTTCTTTAGCTGTTACTGAGGGTAGTACTGTTAATGCAAATGCTACGGTGCTTTCCCTAATTGATGTTTCTAAAGTGAAGTTAGAAGCTCAGATTGATGAAACAGAAATTAGTTTACTGAGTCTTGGGTTAACAGCAGAACTCGAGCTTGACGCTGTTCCGAATGAAGTTTTTTTGGGTGAAGTGACCACCATTTCACCTGTGGCTCGTACGGTTAGTAGTATTCCTATTTTTGATGTAACGATTACGCTTGATAATAGTCTTGGCTTAATGCGTTCAGGTATGACGGCTGAAGCGGAGATTCTTATTCGTGAACTTGAAGATACCTTTAGTGTGCCTAGCCGGTCTTTAGAATCTGTGCGTAATAGGTCTTATGTCAGGATTTTAGAGCCAGAGGGTGAGTTTGCCTTGCAGCCTGTTAAAACTGTAACGACAAGTGGCTTAAATACCATTGTGCAAGCAAGCTTAGCTGCGGGTTCAGAAGTGCTTATTCCTGAGCTTCCTGTTGAAGAAACGCCAGAAGCGAGTAGTTCTTCGGGTGGTTTTCGCTTACCTTTTTTAGGCAGGTCAAGATGAGCTCTCGAAATACTCGAGCGCTTGTGTTTAGCTTAAAAGATATTAAGAAAGCTTATGAAATGGGTGAAGAGGACTTTTGGGCACTTAAGGGTGTGTCTTTTAATCTTTATGAGGGTGAAATGGTTGCGCTTATGGGGCCTTCTGGTTCGGGTAAATCAACCTTAATGAATATCATTGGTATTTTAGATAATGCTACGGAGGGTGATTACATTCTGCAGGGTGAAAATGTGAGTGAGCTTGATGAATTTGACCGTGCTGAAATTCGTAATGCCTATATTGGCTTTGTGTTCCAATCGTTCCATCTTTTACCCCGCTTGAACCTGTTAGAAAATGTTGAAGTTCCTTTAACGTATGCAGGTTACTCGTCACGTGTGAGGCGCAATAGGGCTTTTGAAATGCTTGAAAAGGTTGGTTTGGCAGATAAATGGCGTAATTTGCCTTCACAAATATCAGGGGGGCAAAAACAACGTGTGGCGGTCGCTAGGGCGCTTGCCATGAAGCCTGCCTTACTACTGGCTGATGAACCAACAGGCAACCTCGATACCCAAACAGGTAATGAAATTATGGGGCTTTTTCATACCCTTAATGATGAAGGTGTCACTGTCATGATTGTGACGCATGAAAGTGAAATTGCTGAGCAAACCAAACGATCCATACGCTTAAGGGATGGCATTTTAGAAAGCGATCAGGAGCATCCTCAAGATAGACCCCATGTTTTATCGCAAGTATCGACTTATGAAACTGCAGCAAAACAATGACAGACATGGCAAAAAGTAAGAGTTCTCAATTCTTAGTTGAAGAAGATGACGATTTAGAGCTTTTTGAAAATGCGCCTCGAAGTGGCAACTTAGGCTTTTTTGAAATACTCAAGATTGCGTGGCGCAGCATTCGAGGTAATATGCTGCGCAGCATTCTCACGGCACTTGGCGTCATTATTGGCGTAGCTGCTGTGGTTGCTCTTGTCAGCGTAGGTAACGGCGTAACTGCAAGTGTTACCAGTCGCTTTAGTAGCTTAGGTACTAACTTACTCACTATTACAAACGGTCAAGGAGGACGCGGTGGCCCACCAGGTTTAGTACGCTCGAGTGGCGCACAAACGTTAACCCTAGCGGATGCTGAAGCGATTATTACGCTTGAAGATAATCGTATTGTTGGGGTTGCGCCTGCCTTGCAGAGTGGCAATCAGCAACTTAAGGCAGGTTCAATTAACACTACAGCCACAGTTATAGGGAGTTGGCCTGATTATGAGTCTGTGCAAAGTGCACCTGTTCAAGTGGGCACGTACTTCACGCTAGAAGATTCTGATCGGCGTAAGCGTTTTGCTGTAATTGGTTCTGATGTGGCTGTTGAGCTTTTTCCTGAAATGCCTACAACTGCCATATTAGGGCAGACCATTAAGCTTGCTAATGTTTCTTACGATGTCATTGCAGTACTTGAAGAGCAAGCAACAACAGGCTTTAATAACCCAAATACGAATGTGATTATTCCTATAGGCACGTATTTACAGCGCATTGCACGCAATGAATATAAAGGTGAACCCACTGTCAACTCTATAGCAGTTCAAATAGATGATGCTCGTGATGTCTTAGCTGTTCAAACTGACCTAACAACCCTTATGGCTAACCTACATGAAATAAGCAATCCTGAAGAGTATGACTTTAATATTCGTAATCAAGCAGCGCAGTTAGAAAGCGTTACCGCAGTATTCTCAACCCTAACCTTATTTCTCGGTGCCATTGCAGGCATTAGCCTTCTGGTAGGTGGTATAGGCATTATGAACATAATGCTGGTATCTGTTACAGAACGGACAAGAGAAATTGGCGTAAGAAAAGCATTGGGTGCAAAACCACGCGATATTTTAAGTCAATTTTTACTAGAAGCCATCTTGCTTTCTTGCGTAGGCGGGCTTATAGGTATCATTTTTGGCATTATTTTAGGTTATTTTGCAACAGGCGCACTTAGTGTAGCCTTTGTTTTAAGCCTACCAAGCATGCTGCTAGCCTTCGGGTTTTCAGCCGCAGTAGGTGTCTTTTTTGGCTTTTACCCAGCCCAACGCGCCGCAAAACTTGACCCTGTAGATTCACTGCGCTACGAATAAAACTAAGCCTCTGCCCAGCTCTTTTTCTTGAAAGGATAATCATGAAAAAATACTTAAGCATCCTAATCATCTTGCTACTCAGCCTCGTACTAGGTCAACCTCAAGGTGGCGGACCAAGCCCAGAAATGCGAGCACTCATAGAACCCTACACCAACCTAATAAGCTCAATAGGTCTGATACTCGAGCTTGAGAAAACGAGCGACTTAGCTTTGAGTTCTGAGCAGGCTGCTTTGATCATGCCGATTTTGACTGAGCTTGACAGTTCGCTTGGTTACGATGCTGATCGTGCAGTTGAACTTCTTGACACTATGGAGTTAGAGATTTTAACGATTAATCAGTTGACTTGGATTGATGGTGAATTCTTAAGGCGGCAAGAAGCTGCTCAAAATGGGGGTGGCGGTTTTGCTGGTCGTCCGCAGGGGGCGCAATTTGGTCAAGGACAGCAGAATTCGGAGGATGGACAACGTGAAGGACAGCGAAATCCTGAAGGTGGACAAGGTCAAGGACCACGTCAGGGTGGGGCAGGTGGTTTTTTTCAGCGAATAATAGCGGGTGAGCCTGTAAATATGTTTACAGAAAATGAAAATGCGGCTCTTGTACTTGATGAACTAATAGCTTTGCTTACCCCAAAACTCGAGTAATTAAAAGTAGTTATGAGCTAAGATTTTGATGGCTAAGCCAATCCTAATTCATTTTGGTATTATACTAAGCTGAATTATAAATGTCTCACTGCTTTATAATTCCGACCTTGCCGACGTAGTCGAGACAGCTTTGGGGAGTACGCTCTGACTCACTCAGTCTTATGACACGATTAAATCAGTTTAGTATTAAATCTAATCTACATCAAATCTAAACAATTGCATATTAAGCTTTTACTAATCAAGCTGTTTAAGTGTTGATTGCTTATGAAGCTAATAGCTAATTCCTTAGTAAGTATGGTCAAAAATGATGTCTAAACCTTTTTCAAAACTCAGCATGTATCTAGACAAGAAGCGGCAGGCTAGACCTAAAGCAAAAGGTCATGAGCTTCATAAATTTAGCTATGAGCAAGTCTTAGGAACAAGTTTAGACTTAAGTGTTTGGGCTAAAAAGGCTGCAGCCGAAGCGGCTTGTGAAGTTGTCCTAACGGAGATTGATAGGCTTAGTGCTATTTTTAATCGTTTTGATAGGCATAGCGAATTAAATGCTTGGTTAGCAGCGCCACATGAACTTTTGGTATCTGCTGATTTGCTTTATTTACTTAAAGAAGCACAATCTTGGGTTGAGCAAACACAAGGCGCGTTTCATCCTGCGGTAGATGAACTATCAAAATACTGGAAAGAAGCTGAAGCAAACAATGAACTGCCAGATGCTGAACCTATGACCCAAGCACTGCGTCACTTTGAGCATGCTAGTTACACTTTAGATATCAAAAGGTCAAAAGCAAAAAAGACCACGCCTTTAGGACTAAATTTTAATGCTATTGCCAAAGGACATATTATTGATTCAGCCGCTAGGCTTGCTGCTTGGAAAACGAATAGTGATAGCTTGCTTTTGAATATTGGTGGGGATTTACGGCATATGGGTTCAACATCTGTAAAGGTTGGCTTAGAAGATGCCTTTTCAAAAACAGATAACCAAGTGACTGCTTTGACGCTGAATATAAACAATCAAGCCATTGCTTGTAGTGGCAATTCGCGTAGGGGTTACGAAATAGCTGGTGATTGGTATTCGCATATTATTGATCCAAGAACAGCTTGGCCTGTAAGTCAAACTATAAATACTACTGTCATAGCACCAGAATGTAGCACTGCAGATGTGCTTGCTACTGCATTTAGTGTGCTTACCCCTCAAGAAAGCCTCGAGCTAGCAAATAGTTTGACGGATGTTGGTTGTCGCTTAGTTTCTAAAGAAGGTCAGGTTTGGACAAATGACTATTTTAATAGTCATATTTGCTAAACAGAGAAAGGGATAGATATGGAAGTAAATATTAAATCAAGATTTTTGAGTCGTCGTGGTTTTTTGGCAAAATCTGCTGCTGCGTTAGCGGCTCTGAGTTTGGGTAATAGGCTTTTTGCCCAATCAAGTGATACCACTTGGAATGCAGAGATGGAACTAGCGATAGATTTTGAGATTCTAGCGGTAGATACAAGGCGCTACAAAAAACCCTATGTTGCCGTTTGGGTAGAAGATGCTTCTGGCAATGCAATTCGCACGATTGCACTGTGGGTCATGCCGGGTAAAGGTGAAAAGTGGGTACCTGACTTAAAGCGCTGGTACCGTGATGAGAGAAGCAGAAGTGAAGCTGATGGTGGTGACTTAATTGCAACCGTAGCCAGCCCAACGCGCTCACCGGGACAGTACTCACTGATCTGGGATGGCTTAGATGACTCACAAGTTCTTGTGGAACAAGGTGAATATTTTGTTTGTGTAGAAACCGCGAGAGAACATGGACCGTATCATTTGGTTAGAGAAAAACTAAGGTTTGGCGAGCAAGGCTTTACGCAAGTATTGACTGGAGATACTGAACTAGGGGATGTTACTGTTGAGTACCGTCAGCGCAGCTAAATTCAAACACCAAGCAAAACATAAGTTTCGGAATAGTTTTTATAAGTGGGCAAGATGGTTACATGTTTATATATCTACAGCAACGCTCTTACTGGTCTTGTTTTTTTCGATAACAGGTATAACCCTTAATCACCCTGACTGGTTATTTGGCAGCCAAGAAATAACCCAAGATCTTGAAGGCACTTTGCCAGCAGCTTGGCTAAATGAAGGTGAACCTGATTGGCTATTTGTAGCTGAAACGCTACGTAGCGACTATGACTTAAGTGGTCGCGTAAGTGACTACCGCAATGATGAGTATGAAGCCTCCATTAGTTTTAGTGGCCCCGGTTACTCAGCTGATGGTTTTATAGACATGCAAACAGGCAGTTACACGCTTTACACAAGTGCACAAGGTTTTGTAGCCGTGATGAATGACCTTCATAAAGGCCGCAATACAGGTGTCGCATGGAAATGGATCATTGACTTATCAGCCATCTTTCTAATTATTGTTTCAATAACAGGTTTGGCACTACTACTAGTACTCAAAAAACTAAGAAGAAACGGGCTAATTGTAATGCTAGCAGGAAGCGTCGTTGCTATAGTATTTATGGTCATAGCTATGTAAGCAAAAATAGCATTGCTAAAGAGTTTAATAATGGAGATAGCTTAAACCTATCTCCATTATTCTAAATTTATCGTCTGAATCGGTTTGGCTCCACGTTTAGACCCTGTATACATATAACCCACTTACACTCGAGTTTGCTTCTACTATACTGTCTACGTTTATTTACTTTAGCTACTGTCTAAATGCAGTTCTGAAGTTTTGTTTTTTGTGCTCTGGGTGTTCCGAAGCGCTGCATTTGTGCTGCGAATCTTGCTGGCTAAAAGTATTTTTTGGGTGTTTGAAACAATAGAAAACACCGCCAATGGGGGGATTGGCGGTGAATGGTGGAGCCTAACGGACTCGAACCGATGACATCCTGCTTGCAAAGCAGGCGCTCTCCCAGCTGAGCTAAGGCCCCAAGCGTTAAAGAGAATACAGGCTTTGGTGGCATCTGTCAAGCTCTTGTGAGGTGTTTGGGTTTGAGATGCTTATTTTTGCGGGTTTGGACAAAAAAAAATGGCTTCGTGAGGGAGTCACGAAACCGGTAGAGAAGAGAAAAGGGAGGTATTTGGGAGGTTTACCTGTTTTTACTTTATCAGTTGTGCTCTTACAAAATTCTGACTAGCGTATTTCATTCATTAAGCTTCTTGCAAGCTCTTTTCAAGAAACCTCGAGTGTCTTGTGTTAAATTATTAACTTGAGACATCTGCTTTCTTTTTAATGAAGAGGTTTTTGTTTTTGAATCTAAGTTTGTTTTGGAGTAACTGTTGTTTGACTCTGTTCGTATTTTGGCTGAGAACAATCATGTTCGTGTTGAGCTTGCAAGGGCTAACGGGCAGATGGTTGTTGTGAAGCGTCTTAAGAGTCATTCTCCTTTTATGTTGGAGCGTTTGCAGCGTGAAGCTTTGGTTCTTGAAAAGTTGCGGCATGAGCATATCGTTCCGCTTATCACGGCGCGTGGTGACATGATTATTTATGCTTATGTGCCGGGTGTAAATTTAGCAGATGCTTTAGATGCTGGGGCTTTGCCACTTAGACGTAGCCTAAAGATTGTTGATGATATTTTGCAGGCGCTTTCTTACGCGCATAGCAAAGGTGTTATTCATTGTGATGTTAAGCCGGGCAATATTATTGTTAAGGGTGAACGGGCATTGCTAGGGGACTTTGGGTTTGCTAAAGATTTAGAGTTAACGTCTATTACGCAAGAAGATGTGATGTTGGGTACGCCTAATTACATGGCGCCAGAGCAGTTTCGTGGCGAACGAGATGATTTACGGAGTGATCTTTACTCAGTTGCGGGTGTCCTTTATCATTTGCTGTCAGGTAAACCTCCTTATGGGCGAGATATTATTAGATTTTTGATTGGTGATGCTGGTGCTAAACTCGAGCTGCTTGATAGTGCTTTTTCGAGTGTTTCGAGTGTTGTGTATAAGGGTTTGTCTCGTGAGCCTGAGAAGCGTTTTGCTTCTGCTGATGAGATGCGTCAGGCTTTGCATGATGCTTTAGAGCCTGTGCATGGTTAATGACTGCGGTATCTAAAGAATGAGTTGTTTTGTGGTGGTTTTTGCGTTTTCTTTTTCAGGGTTTCTTTTTCTGCGATGATTTCTGCTTTTAGCGGGGATGCTTTTTTGGCAACTCGAGCGGCGCGTCGGGTGTTGCGGGCGCGTGGTTTTCGGGTTGAGGAGGTTACGGAGTTAGGGGAGGGTATGCAGGCGGCTGAGGTGGCTCAGTTGGCTGCGCAGTCGGGTTTGTTTGGTAATGTTGCTTTGCTGCTTGATTTCTCTGCAGCTTTTAAGGGGCAGGGGGGGGTTAAGCCTCGTAATGAAGTGCTCAAAGTCCTTGAGGCTGTGCCTGATGATACCTTTGTGGTGGTGCTTGATCTTGAGGCAACGTCTTCTAGGCAAAAAACGTATAAAGCTTTGGGTGATCATTATGATTATCCTACCCCTAGGTTTTCAGCGTTAACGCATTGGGTTCGGCAGGAATTAACTGAGAATAAAGTGCGTTTTCATAAAAGTGTTCCTGATACTTTGTCTGATTTATTTGGTGAGGATTTACCTAGTTTAGCGGCTGAAGTGCAGAAGCTTGCTGTTTTAGATGAAGAGCTTTCGAGTGAACGACTTAAAGAAATTGTTAATAGGCCTGCCTCTAGAGATGCGTTTGATTTTATTGAGGCGACCGCTGCGGGTGATTTAAAGCGTGCTTTGCTGGTCTGTCAGAGTCTTATGGCGCAAGGGGAAGCGCCACCACGTATTTTGGGTGCACTCATGTGGCAGTATGATTTGGTGGCTCGAGTGGTTGCGTTGCAAGAGACGCGAGCTAGGGTAGATGCGTCTTTGGTTACGCAGACGCTTAAGGTTAAGCCGTTTGTGGCGCAGAAGGTCTTAGCGACTTCTCGGCATTTGAGTGAAGCAACACTGCTTTATGTTTTGCGTCTTATTTTAGATGCGGATGTGGCTATGAAAACAGGGCGTAATGAGGTTCACGCCCTTGAAGAGTTGGCTTTGAAATTAGCTACTTTTTACGCTCGAGCTCGGTGAGGCTTAAAGACTTGGGTAGTCTGTGTAGCCTTTTTCGCTTCCGCCGTAAAAAGTAGCGCTGTCCCATTCATTAAGTGCGGCATTTTCTTTAAAGCGTTTTACTAAGTCTGGGTTAGCTATAAAGGCTTTGCCGTAAGCTATTAAGTCTGCGGTGCCTGCTTTTAGCATGACTTCGCCTGATTCTTTTGTTAAGCCGCCAGCTACTATAAGGGTTCCTTGGTACTGTTCTCTAAACAGTAAAGAAGCTTTTGTGTTACCAACGTCTGCCTCAACCGTATGCAAGTAGGCTAAATCGTAGGCGTTTAGCATCTGCGCGGCAGCTTGATAGGTTTCTATAGGGTTGGCATCTTGCCGGCTGCCTGTGGCATTGTTAGGCGACAAACGAACGCCTACTTTGTTGTTTGGTAATACACTCAAAATGGCTTCAGTGACTTCTTTAAGTAAACGAAGTCTATTTTCAAGATTGCCACCATAGTTATCTCTGCGTTTATTTGTACCTGTTCTTAAGAATTGCTCTATTAAATAGCCGTTTGCAGCGTGTATTTCAACACCATCAAAACCTGCCTCTAGAGCATTTAAGGCGGCCTGTTTGTAATCTTGAACAACGCTAGGAATCTCTGAACTTTCTAAAGCTCTGGGGCTTTCATTATTAGCTGTATAAGAAAAATCTGGGTACATGATGTTACCTTCGTATTTAACACTCGAAGCAGACACAGGTAGCGCGCCACCATGGTAGCTCGAGTGTGATATGCGCCCGACATGCCAGAGTTGTAAGAAGATGATGCCGCCTGCATCATGTACGGCTTGGGTAACTTTTTTCCATGCTTTTATTTGTTCACTTGAGTGAATGCCGGGTGTGTCTGGGTAGCCTTGCCCCATGGGGCTTATTTGGCTTGCTTCGCTAATGATGAGGCCGGCACTGGCGCGTTGTGCGTAGTGTTTAGTCATAATGTCTTGCGGGATGGTTCCTTTAGCACGGTTGCGGGTGAGGGGTGCCATAATGATGCGATTGGCTAGAGTTGAGTTACCTAATTGAAAAGGCTCGAGTAGTTTCATAAAGGGTACTATATATTATATAGTTACTCTGCTTTGGTTTTACTTGCGACACGTTTAAATCAAGTCAATCAGAAAGCAAAATAAAGCTCGAGTTTAGTCTTATACTAAACTGCTTAGAAAGTGTCATAAGACTGAGTGAGTCAGAGCGTA
>CAYGTA010000111.1:0-12004 GCA_964352605.1 uncultured bacterium
AAACATTACCTAAAGTAATTACGAATTATTTCTTGATACTCAATCGGTATGCGACCCTCAGTTACAGCTTGCTCTTGGGCACGTTGAAAATCTGTAGCACTAAGCTGGGAAGGGTCAAAACTTTCTTGCGAAGCACCAGGTAGCCTAACAGTACCGGCCAAGTTAGATTCACCTTGACTTAATTCGCCTTGTAAAAACTCAGGATCATCCGTAGGGGCATCTTCCTCTATGCCCGTAGAGGCTTGACTAATAGAGGCATTTTCACCAGCACCATCACTACCTTGGTCAACACTTTCATCTGAAGAGTTTTCGGTTGGGCCGTTCGTGTCAGCCTGCTCACCTGTAGAAGATGCGCCTTCTTGATCGCTTTGAGTTTCATCTGAATCCCCCGTTTCAGCGCTACTGTCACTACCTTCATCTTCACCTTGACCTTCACCTTGAGATGGAGACTGCTCAGCTTGCTCTTCACCAGTATTGCTCGGTTGATCTTCGTTTGAACCTTCAGAGCTATTACTAGAAGACTGCGAGTTTTCAGCACCCTCTGCTTGAGGAGTAGCATCCTCTTGACTACCGTCAGCAGAACTGGGTTGAATATTCGGCTGGTTCTCAAGCTGATTTTCTTGCTCAGGTGGAATTTCCCTTTCACTCAGATTATCTAAAAAGCGTGACAAGGCTTCTTCATCAGCTACATTTTCACTTAAATCTGTAAGGCTCTGACCACTCGCACCTGCGGTATCTTCAAGGGTTTGCGGGTTATTGGTTTCTTGGCTCACAACTTCTTTAGCATCAGCACCATCAGGATCTTGTTCTTCTTCAGTTCTGGTTTCTTGTGCTTGTTCTGTACGTTCTTGTTGCTGCCTAGCTTCTTCAGGCGTAAGCGTTTCACCAAAAGGTAAACCCAATGCACGCGGCGTCGCTCTAAAAGGCGAAACAGGTAACAAAACAAGCCCAAAAGAAACAACCAAAATAGGTAACCACCAGCGCCTAAATTTTGGCGGCTCGAGTCTCACTAATACCTTTTTTATGTAACTTGCTAGGCTCTCTTGAAAGCCGTAAGGTAAGTCTTCATTGTTTTCTAATGCAGTTTGGTAACTAAGCCCAATGCTTTTTGCAATATATTTTTGTGACCAATCAAGACTTTTTTTAATAGGGAAGAAGAGACCAATCAATAAGCTTACAAAAACACCAATAATATGAATAAATAGGCTCACGCCAAAAAACCATAAGAGTAAAGAGACAAAAACACTTAAAATGCTAGCAGCCGTTAGTTTTTGATTCCACATTTTTCTTCTGGCGAGTCTAACGTGCGTCTTTAACTTTGGTATTTTCTTACGTCTTTTTTTAGTTCGTTTGCTGGCTCGAATCATTTAGGGGAACTATCCTTCTGAGATTTAAGAGTTGCTTTAGGTTGAACAATAATCAAAATTACTCCTAGAGTAGCCAATATAGTCATGAGAAATAAGTGTGGCAGGCTAATAACTGTAACAGCAACAAGGGGACTAAATATATTTCTACCCATGAACACATCTAGCGCGACAAAGAGCACAAGTAAGCTCGGAATAGCTAACGGTAAGAGTACATAAAGTCTTAAGAAAATGAGCACTCTACCTAAAATATGACCAATTACATAAAACGCTAAGGTATCAATAGTTGAAATTAGCAAGGTCCAGTAAAGAGGTAAGTCAGGAAAGCTCATAGTGTAAGCAGCCACTTCAAAAGGAATACTCACCAAAGCAAGAACCAGCAAAGCAGCAAACGTTAAGCGTTGACGTTTTAAACTCGCTTTAACTTGCAGGGTTCCATAAGTCAAAGCAATAACAATGAGACAAACCAATCTAACTTGAGCAATACTAAAAAACGTATCATTAGCAAGCACTCGAGTGCTTGGGAAGCTAATGGACAGGGTTATAACGAGGATACTGAAGAAACCGAGGCTTAGTTGCATCCAATCAGATTCTTTGAATCTTAGGTTTAAATCGCTGAAGAACGTTAGCAGAAGTGTTAGCATTTAGTTTGCCCTCAACACAGCGTAAACGCGGTTTTCTGAGCTAGCCAGCACGGTACCTTGTGGTAGTTGCTCTGCTAGTGATTGGTAGGTGCTAGATAAGGGTCTTGAGCTGCCTTCAGAAAGAATAATGGCACTATCTGCTGCTAAGTCAGGTTGCCAGCCTTGACCAATCACAAAAATATCTGTAAAGGCGCGACTCGAGCTGTTTCTTAACTCATAGCCTCCATTTTGCTGCACTATTTTTAAATTGGAAATAAGCAGGCTTGGTTTTTCAAAGACAAGCAAATTAGACCATCTTGCTAATTCAATGGTGTAACTGTCAGGGTTCGTTTGAGCTTCTTGTGTGCTTTTACTGAAGGCTGCAAAGTCATACTTTTTTGTTACTGAAGGAAGACTAACCAAACTATGTAGTGATTGCTCTAGTGCTAAATCATCTGAACTCAAAACGAGTGTTCTTAGTTCTTCTTGCACACTTGGTGTGGGTTTTAACCACGTCCAAGCAAGAATGCTTGTTAATAGACTCATTAACAAAACAGTTAGAGACGCCGTGGTTGACAAAAAGCGAAAGCTAAGCAAAACAAGCATTGAGAAAATTGAGGCAACAACCAAAATAGGAATGAGGGGCGGTAAAGGTGGGTAAGTTCTAAGATCATCTGTTATAAGGGCATCTGCTAAATGATCAATCTGAAACCTTGTTTCAGTACTCTCCAAATAACTAAGAATTGAGTTGCGATTTGCCTTAACAATGCGCCCAGCACCCAACTGCAACTCCTGATTAGGTACTAAAGCAAGTAAATTTGCATAACTACTAGGTAAAGGCTCAAACAAAATGACAGTAGCACCTGAAACTGCTGCCGATATAATAGCCTCTCGTTTTGGCGCAGCCACCGTACCATCTAAAATGAGATGCCTAACACCCTGATAACTAGGCACTCGAGTAGGCAAATTACTACCTGATGCGACAAAGCGACCCTCAGTGAAAAGATTGACCCAAGTAGAGGGACTATTTGAAACAACAAGGCTCATAAGGTTAGGGTTGGCATTTCGGCGAGCGATAGAGCCGCTAGAAATGACTCTATCTTGACCTTCAACACGCCAACTCAAACTTCGCCATGCTGGTAAATAAATGTCATCTTCAAAGATACTAAGGCCCTGCTGCCTAGCTAAATTAACTTGATAAATAATAGGAATGTTACCTTCGCGAATGTTACCCTGATCAATGGTAATGCTTAACGTGACATTAGGGCGATCACGAAACTCTAAACGAATAGGATTCCAAGTATCCGCAACCAAATCACCACCAAAGCCTAACTCGAGTATGGCTTCTTGCGCATGACTTAGGCAAGACAAAAAGCAAAGTAAAACGCTTATTAGAAAGATCTTGCTTTGCTTAGGCATAAGTATAGTTTACAAGTATATAGGGTAAAGACTGTTACAAGCTTTACGGTTCAGGAATAAAAACCAAAGCAGACGTAACCCTACGCTGATTAGAACGGTTCACAAGCTGACCATCCAACCACAAAGTAGTACTACTACCACTATCCAAACGCATAGCATCTTGAACACCCAAAAAAGCAAGTAACTCAAACAAATCAGATACATTTAATGTTTGCGCCACAATAAAAAGCGTATCACCATTAAAGCGAGTCGCCACCACCGCCTGCTGCGTCACAGCATCCAAAATGCGCGTACCCAACTGAAAACGCTCGAGTTCAGGGTCATAAACAGACTGCCCATCTTTCATTAACAAAGGCCCAGCCTCAACCACATAAGGACTCAGGGCTAAAGAAGTAGGTTGAATATCAATCTTATAGCGAAACAAATCCCCAGCATCCAGTAGCGCAAGCTCACGAATAGCAGGTGAATAAACAACCGCAAAGCCATTTTGAGGCACTAAGCGTGGACCAATCTTATTTTCAAGCACCCGACCATTCGCCACCGTAACAACACCCGTACTGGCCCGACCCACCCACGAGTTCGCATCATCAAAAAAACTTACAAACCCCGCATCAGCCAAATCATGCTGATAAATCAAGACATTATCTCTATAAAACAAGGCATTTGCAGAAACACGATCCATAACCAACTCATTATTTACAAAACCAACACTCGAGCGGTTACGACTTGGCAGCGACAAAAGGCCACCAGCAACCTTCAAGTAGCCAATACTCCTAAAGCCATTCGGGTCAAAATAACCCGCATTAATCGCAGCAAAGCCACCATCTGCCAAATCAGATACATAAGCACCCCCCTCGCTACGCCCCACCACCCTAAACTCACCACTACCCTCAGCAAACCTAAGCACATGAACAACAGATGACCGCTCAGAACCCTCAAAAGCATAGCGCTCATAAGTAACACCCACACGAGGGCTAAACAACTCAGGTAAAACCGCTAATTCAGTTTCAGGAAGTGACGTAGAAAGCAAATCAAGCACCAAACGCCCAGGATTCTCAAGCGCAAAAAAACTGTAAGACGAAGCTGCTGAATTCACCCTAAGCAAAGTTCTATCAGGTAACTGCACCAGCGAAAGATACTCAGGCAACTCAAGTCCCAAAGGAACCGCCAAAACAGGCAAACTAAGCTCGAGTGCGCCATTCACAGCGCCCTCCTGCAGAGCTACAAAAGCCCCATCACTCAAATCAAAAACAATACGCTCAGCATCCTGAAAGCCAAAACGAACATCTTCTAAAAAAAGGCGCTCAAGCCCAAACGCTTCAAACAACCCTTGCGACGCATACAAACGACCCTCAGCCGAAATTAAATTACTCGCAAAACCCGCATCAATCCAACCAAAACCCGGCAAATAACGATACTCGAGCCCATCAATACTAAAAACAATCTCATCATCATCAAAACGATAAAGTGACTCAGGCAAAGCGTAGTAAGCTTGCGAAAAAGCAAGGTTAAGCATAAGTGCAAAAGAAATTATAGGAACTAAAAAAGAAAAAACACGCATAATTAAAAGTTTATGCTTTCACCATTAGAAAAGCTTGGCTTGAAGAAACTAGATTCTAAATCAAATTGCAATCTTGCTTCTTTTCAACTACTGACTTTGAAACAAACATAATCGGCTGGTTAAGGGTAAAAGTTTATACCAACTTTAAACTTACTAAAAACCAAATCAGGCGCGTCAACATCACGCGCCATGCCACTGACAAAGGCACTAATTTGATACTCAGCAAAAACCCCCAGCGTTTCTTGCTTAAATTCAAACCCAGCGTGAGCATGAAGCCCAAAAACTGAAATGATGAGCGCTCCCACATCTGCCCCTGCGCCAATATATACTCGAGTACCTGATTGCTCAATAGGGTAAATGAAAGAAGCATCTCCACTAAAAATAAATAAGGGGAAGTCTGCTCCTATTCGGAACATGAAATTTTCGAAAATGCCACCACGGTGAAACTCAAGTACTAAAGGCACGCCTGTGAAATTCACCCGATAGGCAGCAGCTACTGAGTAGAAGTCTTCTGCTTTAGCTTGGGTAAGCAAACTCATTAGAGCTAAACCTAGAAAACTTGATATAAACCACTTTTTCATCATTTTAAAAACTCCTTTAACCTCACTAAGTCTTTCTTCGAGCAAGGTTTTGTATAAAGGTAGCTTAGGAAAAAAGGCGTTACACGGGCGTTATACATTCTTGCGATTTGAAGCCACTGGGTCTTACTGTAAGATTAAAAATGAGATTTAAGAACCTGCTCGAGTTCAGCCCTTGGAACAGGTGGAATGGTATCTAAATCTAGCTTTACTAAAAGCAAACGAGCTGCTTGTTTGTCTTTACTGCTTCCGTGCTGCAAACAACTAACAATAGCTCGGCTCATGGATACCGGTGAATCTGTTTGCTCAGCAAGCTCGAGTGTTTTTCTTAATGCAAGCTCGAGTTTCTCTGCTAGATTTACATTGGCGTATAGGTGAACAAGTCGCGCCCACGCGTTACATTTAATAGCTATGTTTTCTGTTTGCTCAGCCAGTACTTCAAATTGCTTTACAGCCCGTGAGGAATCTTTAATTTCGAGGTATGCAACAGCTAGATTATTGCGCAAATAATCTGTGGCATCGTAATGACCGAGTGCCAGCGCATTTTCACCTATTTCAATCGCTTCTTTGTGTCTATTCAAATCAATTAGGTAAGAAACTAAATTGACTGCAACATCTTGCTCAACATGAGGTGCTTTCACGGCTTTACTTAGCGCAAGAGCTTCCTCAAAGGTAGTAAGGGCTTGCTTAACATAGCCAGAATAATCATAATTAGCACCCAGACTGCTCAAACCCAAAGCTAAAGCTAAGTTATCCTGCAGTGTTCTACATAAGTCGTTACACTCGAGTTGCAGTTTTACACTTTTCGCATAGTCACCTTGAAGATTGGCAAGCACAGCTTCATTGGCTTGAATGTCGCGCATTGTTTCAATAGAAAAGCTGTGCCTTGAGCTAAGACTCCTGATCTTTTCATGTATTTCTATAACCTTGTCAATTTGCCCAAAACGCATATAAATAGTACTTAAGCTCGTTAAACTACCTACTCTAAATTCAGGATCAACAGATTCTTCAAGCAAGCTGATTAATACTTCCTCAGCATGTTGAAACTGCCCTAAATCAATATGCACTAGCGCTACCAGCCGCCTTATAGTTTGCTCGAGATCCTTCTCGAGATTCAAGCTTAAGGCTCGTCGCAAGTTGCTTAGAGCTTCAGCCTGTAAACCAATACTGCGTTGCTGACGAGCAGATTTAAGGATGCTTGATGCAGCTTCATAAGGCTTTTGCGCCAAAAGCCAGTGTTCTGCAACGATAAGTTCATCATATCCAGACAGAATTTCAGCAATGCGAGCATGTAGTAGTATCTTTTTGTTAGAACTAAGCCCCTTGTAAATGCTTTGCCTTAGCAGGTCATGGTTGAACCTATTTTGAGATGTAATCCCTAACTGTTCACTTTTCTCTAACGCCTCAACAATTGACCATTCTGATAGCCCTGTTAGTTGGCTAAGCTGCTTAGGCTTAAAATCTTTACCCATAACAGCTGCACTCTGAAGTACGCGTTTAACCTCATCACCTAACGGCTCTATACGTCGCTGAATAAGCTCTGACACCGCAACAGGTATTTTAAACTCACTATAGTCTTGGGTTATATCGTCAAGATTTGAGTACCAACCTTGCTGATGAACCTTTAAATCACCGGCCTCAAAGAGTGATTTTAAGGTTTCAAGCACAAACATTGTATTGCCACCCGTATTTTCATGCAGCCAACTAGCAAAAAGCTGTGGTTTTACGTCATAACCCATAAGGTTTGCTAAAAGCACCTCAATATCAGCCTTGGCTAGAGGCTCGAGTTCAATAGTCAACGAAGCCTCAAGACTTTTAAGGGTTTTGGTCGTATCTGAAGCAAGCTCATATTTACGGTAGCTAGCTAACACTTTTAAGGTTTTACGATTTGCCAGAAAAATTAAGAACTCTAAACTACTAGCATCTAACCACTGAAGATCATCAAAAACAATATGAAATGATGTTCCAGAAGCACAGGCTTCAAAATAAAGTGCAAGCGCTTCTAACAACCGCTGTCTGGCCGTTAATGGGTCTGCTGGCCCTGCAGTGGTTTCTGGCTCGAGTTCTGGAATGAGTCTTAAAAGGTCATCTTTGTAGACACCAAGCGACCTTATTGGCTGAGTTGTTTGTTCTTTTATTAAGCTCACTATGGCATTAAAAGGAATGTTGTTTAAGCCTTCTTGCGCTTTTACTAATAAAGCGTCAGGCGCAATTTCGGCCATGAAGCGCGTTTTGCCTACACCTGCGACGCCACTTATAAAAACAATATCTGCATTACTACTATGCACAGTCTCGAGATCTATTTGCCTACCAACAAGCTTCGGAGGGCGCATAACCGTTAAAGGTATGAGTTGGGTAGGCATAGATTTTTGAGCAGGCACAGTTAGCGATTGGCTTTGCTCAATGGTATTTACAAGGCCTTGCGTCTCGTTTAAAGGTTCAAGGCCAAGCTCATCCTTTAAACGAATTTGAAATTGCCTATAAACCTTTAAAGCTCTTTCTTTTTGATCTGCCAGGTAAGCCGCTCGCAAGTAACGTTGCAATAAATCTTCAGCAAGATCATCTTGCTTTAATGCACGGCTAAGTAATGCAGCAGCCTCACCGTAAACCTCAGACACAAAAAGAAAATCAGCATAATGCCTAACCGCCGTAATAAACGCAGATGCGTAAGCGTCACGCTCGAGTGTTAACCACTCTTGAAATCCGTTGCTATCAGCCAATAGTAAACCTTCGCAGAACTCACCTTGATAAAGTTTAGTTGCTTCTGCCCAGTTTTGCTCTGCAATTGCATGCGTGAACGCTGTTGTGTCAAGCTTATTTAGCCATCTTAAAGACTGGCCATCAAATTCAAGGTTTTGAGAAAAATTTAGCTTTTTACTTCGGTTAATAATTTGTCTCAGGTTTCGCCTCGCCGTTTTATCATCACTATCAGGCCAAAACAAAAAGCTTAGTTGTTCACGGTGCAACCAATCTTGTTTGTAAGCCAAATAAATAAGAAGGGCGCCACGCTTATCAAGAGGAATGGGTATTTGCCCCTCAGTTGTCATAATGCTAGGTAGACCAAATAAGCTTACATTCAGGGGCATTATCTAAAGTATACTCCACCTGTCAAGCCTAAAAATCTTAGAGTGTTAAAGAATTCTTAGCTAGCGCCTCACTGACAAATCTGACTAGGACTAATCTGTACTGGCTTGTCATTTAGAAATAACGCACCTTGATTCTCAAGTACTTCCATATATTCAAAACTACCCTCTTGACCGTTTAGTAAAATAGCTGTTCCCATCAAGTAAGCACCCACGGCCCAGCTGCCAAAACGTTCTTCTTCACTATTTGAGTAGGCATTTGAACTACGGTCACCAAATTCAGCTGTGACTGATAAAACAGATTCTTCAAAGATACGATACTCACGACTCGAACATAGGTCAAGTGAAAAGTTTGAAGCACTCACGACACCTTCGCCACCCGCCCCACCGCTGCCTTTAGAGAAGTTTACACCTGCAAAAGACGCTGATAGCTCTGTAATACCAGTCAAATTTGGTGTGGCAAAGCGAAAGCTATTACCAATATCTGTCATAAAAATGCTCATTTGCTCGGCCTCTTGAAGAAAAGCAGTAGCAATAAGAACAACAACTTGTCCATAATCGGCCTGCTGCGCCCAAATCTCTTTATAAGCCGTGCCTTGCTCAGTAATATACTGAAAGCTAGCCCGTACAGATTCTTGGGTTTGCTCTATATTTCCAAGAGGAATCAATTGCTCAGTTTCAGGGTCAATGCTTAGAAGCGATGTGACAATGGCAGATAGATTACCTGAAGAAAGAGCAATTAGCTGCACACCGCCCCCTAAAAGACCTGAATGACCAAAGACAAAGCCCTGCTCAGCGACATAAATAGCCTGTCCTGTATTCGGTACGGTAAAAGACAAACCCACAAGCTCTGATTTTAGGCTAGCACCCGCCGAATAAAGCACGCCGTACTGAATTAGTTCTCCGGAAAGCGTTGTCGATGCAGAATTAATAGACTGACTTGAATTAGGTGATGACTCAAGTGGATTATCTGAAGCCTGCTCAAAAAATATAATCTCTTGAACAGTTGTTTCATCAACACTGCCATCTGGCTTTAAAAATGCATAGTACAAAAGAATTTGATTAGCTTCTTTGGCGGCAGTAAAAAAGCCATCAACTTTTTCACCAAAACTAAAAAACCCCTCTAACTCTAAACCTTCAAGCTCACCCTCTACATACACAGCATCTCTACCAAACCCCATAACGCCGCTATAAGTAGCACCATCAAATTCTAACTGAAGTGAGGCGTTACCATTAATACCTGTTCCAATATAGTTACCACTGAAGTCTTGACCAAATGAAATGGCAAAGCCGCAAAAAAATAAGACTAGAAACGTTTGCTGAAGCGTAGAAGTTGAACTAAATAATTTCATGACTTAGGTTACAAACCTCACCGTTACGCAATCGTTACACGCTTTCGGAAATTTCAAAATCCAAGGTGATAGTAAAGATAAAGAGCCATCTTCAAAATTAATTAAAGGCTGCCCTCAATCTAGAGCTAGTAAAGGTGTTAAAAACAAAGAAGCATCTAGTTTTTGCCCCACAATAAGACCCAAACTATCCGCTAACTGATAAGCCTGCAAGTCACGCAAACCCAACGTCTTAGCACCCAACGCCAGCGCATTTTGCCGCAACGAACTAAGCGGACTAGGGGAGAGGTCAATCACACTCAAATGCGGCCCCAACAAATCCTCAGGAAAATGAGACTCGAGCTCCGTACGAACAAGCAAATCAGCCCGCTCTAAGACACCAACCGTAGCAGCTTCCTCAAAAGCAAAAGCTCGAGCTTGCGTTAACGCCACCCGAGGCAGCATCTTCTCAGCAAAAATACGTTGCTCAGCAATAATGCTCAAACTCGCCACACCTAAACTTGCCAGCTCACCTGCAAGAACTTTAGTAATCGGGTCATTACCCGTAAGCACAACATGAGCGCCCCGAACATCCCACTGATTATCAGCCAGTAAATTAGAGAACGCTGAGCCCAGCACAAAGTCACTAACCAAACCAGCCGGTGTAACTACCAATGTATCTGTAACGCCCACCCGACTCGCCACCACACTCGGGCGCTGCGAACAGTCCAAAGCCTGCTCTTGCCAAGAAGGCTCGAGTATGACAGCACCAGCATAGTCAAGTGCTACCAAAGCCTTACAGACGTCTGCTACAGGCTTCTGAGGATTAACAAGATGGAACTTAGCATTCAGAAAGAAATCATCTATAAAAAGGCTCTTCAGGTTAGGGTCAGTACATACAACAGCAACAAAAGACATATGAGAGGAGTATAAGTTGCAAATGAGATTATAATCAAGTAAGCCAATCCGATTTCCAAGCAAACTCAAGGTTATTTCCGAACCAGGTTTTACTATATGAAGTCACAATCGATTTCACTAGATTTTCTAAATTATGTATGAATTAGCGAGAGTATTAAGACTAGGCGTATCATAATTAATATGAGTAAAGAAATTGCAGATAAATTTGGAAAGCTTATTGTTGAACATGTAAGAGACAGTATGATTTCTTATTTGGATTTAGCGCAACAAGGTAAAAGAGGTGGTATTTATGGTAGAAAGATTCATTCTAAACTTCTACAAATGGATGATACATCTTTAGAGGCTTTTAATGAAATGGTGCCCTTTATTGTAGATTGCACAATAAGCGGTTTCCTTCAAATATTTGATCTTGAAGATCAATGGGAAATTGCCTATATAGAAAATGAAAAGATTACTCTGCTACATGAAATTCTAGAGGGTCTTCAAGCAGAGTATAGTTATTCTGAGGGTTGGCCTAAACAGTTTAGTCAAACTCGTGAAGATTTAATTACAAAAGAAGCTGATGAAGAATCAGATCATACCACTCCTTGGGATTAACACTTAATTCGAGTAATGGTAACGAAGTGCAGCAATATGAAGTTGGTTTTCTTTTAATCGGTATACAATTCGGTGTTCATCTGTAATACGTCTTGACCACCAGCCTGACAAGTTATGTTTGAGGGCTTCGGGCTTGCCAATACCTTCATAGGGGGAGCGTTCAATATCTTTTATGAGTAAGTTTATGCGCCTTAGTATCTTTTTATCTTGGTTTTGCCAGTAAAGATAATCTTCCCAAGCGTTTTGATGAAAAACCTTGTATTTCACTCAGGAAGTGACTCTTTAACAATAATATTATTGCCTTTGTCAAAGTCTTGAGTGGCTTCTAGTAATCGCTCGGCATTTGCTGGGCTGCGAAGTAAGTACATGGTTTCTTGCCATGCATTCCAGTCATCTAAACTCATCATGACAACGGCTTTATCACTGCCTTTGGTAATGACAAGGGGAGTGTGATCATCAACAACATCGTCAATGGCGCTTGCTAGATTTTTGCGAGCTGTTGTGTAATTAAGCGTTCTCATCTGTACATTTTA
>CAYGTA010000112.1:0-1717 GCA_964352605.1 uncultured bacterium
CACTGTTTGTCCATTGGAAGGTATTTGGTACATTGACCGAGCCAGCAGCAATTGTAGCTGGGGCAGGTAACGCCGGAATTTGAAGGGAGGTTGAGGCTGAGTTACCAATCCATTGCGTTGGCGCACCATTTACATTGGTAAGGGTAGATGTGTAAAGGTTTGCGCCTGTAACAGTTGTGAAAGTGAAAGTGGGTGTTGTGTTATTGCCTATAGCACCTGTGGGTGCACTGGCTAAACCTAGATTAGGTAGTGCTAAGTTTGCGGTAGCAGGTAGGGTTGAAATGACATCTGACCAGCGCCACTGATTGGTTCCTACTAGACTTGCATTGGTAACAGCTAGTGAAAGCGTTTGTACACCGCTAATTTCAGGAACGGCAAAAGAGTAAGTAGGGGCAGCAGCAGTCGCGGCGACATTGTTAATCAAAAGAGTCGATGCGCCAACTTTAAGGCCAAAGAATACAGTAGCTGCATTTGTTCCTGCTGGGAAGGTTATCGTTCCGGCAAGCTCTTTGGTCGAGGCTGTGAGAACAGTTAATGCCTCTGTGGTTGTGTTACCCGTTAAGACTGTTGCATTTACTGAGCCAGATTTAACAATATTACCTGCGCCATCAGTCTCGAGGTAAATAGCTTTACCAGAAGCAGAAGTATCACATATTGTACGGTCAAAAATGACATTTAGATTTGCCTGAGTTGCACCTGCAGCCAAATTAGCACCGCTGTTTGATACGAGTTCTAAACCACCGAAAGCTGCGAGATTTGCGTTATTAAGTCCTGGTGCAAGAAACGCTACAAGACCAGTATTTCCTGCGGCTACGGGTGTTGATAAATTAATAGTTAATGTTCCAGGTGTTGGTGGTGTTTTAGGAGCTGAGCAATCAGGTGGGCCAGCAAGAGGTGTTACAACTACGGTTGGGTCGGTACGTGTAACATTTGTCCATGTTTGTGGCGCAGCTACATTTGCAGGGGGGATGACTGAAAGCGTGTAAGGGGTTTGTACACCTGTAAGTGTAAAGGTACCTGTGCCATCAGTAACAACAGGGCCAATTTGCTTTGTGGTTTTTAGAGCAGTTGCAGCGTCATTAATTTGAACATTTATGCCAGCAGCGGCTGAACCGTCAAAGTTAAGTACTTTACCTGTTACGGTTACGGTTGATACAGGTTTTGCTGCAATGGTTATGGCTGCAGAATCAGATAGTGCACCTGCTGTTGCTGTTAGCGTGGCAGTGGTTGCGCCGCCTGTTGCTGGTGGTGTGTAGCTTACGGTTGTTCCTGTTGAATTTGCAGGAATGCTACCAGCACCCGTTAGTGACCATGTGATGGTGTCTGTTGAGTTGGTTAGAGCTGCAGAAAAGGTAACAGCTACGCCTTCAACAATTAGATCTCTTGTTTTTGGTGAAACGACTAGGGTTGGTACAGTTGGAGCATTAATGGTAATGGTTGCAGTGGCACTTAACGCACCAAGTGTAGCGGTTAATGTGGTTGTACCGCCGTCACCTGTTGAAGGTGGTGTAAAGCTAGTTACTGCACCTGTTGCTACGCTTAAGGTACCGCCGCCGGTGCCAGATACGGCCCAAACAATATTACTAGCTGAGTCAGTAGAGTTCTGCAAATTTGCTGCAAAAGCTACAGCACCGCCACCCACAGTTGTTGTGCTTGTTGAAGGTGAAATGCTTAAGCTAGGTGTGCCTGCAGGGGCATTTACAGTAACATTTGCCAC
>CAYGTA010000112.1:1817-5451 GCA_964352605.1 uncultured bacterium
TATATTTCTAATGTACCTCTAATGTACCTCTAATGTACCTCTAATGTACCTCTAAAAATTATACATGAAAGGGGAACAAAAAAGGTTTCACTTAAGAATTTAAGTTCACTTTACTTGGCTTAACTAAATTCTAAATCACGCTCATAAATCAGTTTCAAATCAACCCTACATCTTGAAATCATAAGCATTGAAAATTAAAAAACTCAGATTTTGATTAACGCTCTCCATGCTTCCTACTCAAAAATATGCTTCAACATACCAAAAAGAAGCTCGAGTTTTTAAACTCGAGCTTCCTTTAACTTACTTTACTGTGGGCATTTGTCTGAGCCGGCGGGTGGTGTTATTTCTGGGGTGCTAGCGTCAATGCTTAGTAAGAAGTTGATTAGGTCGGTTTGTTCGGCGGCGCTTGGTGTAAAGATTGCGTTGCCGGCGGTTAGGTGTTCTTGGTAGGCGAGGCTACTCATGAGTTGTTCTAGGCTTGTGGCTTGACCGTGGTGTAAGAAGGGTGCGCCTACTTGTAAGCCGTAGAGGCTAGGTATGTTGTAGCCAGCAAATTCACCTTGTGCTCTTGGTGAACCTGCTAGGCCTTTGACTTCGGTTAGGTCGGTTGCGGTTGGGTCGTTAAAGACGCCAAAGGTGCCGACTTCTCGTAGTACACAGGCTACGTGGGGTGGTGCTATGCCTGCGCCACCGTCTGGTTCTAAGCCGATTTGGGTAGTGTGTGGGCTTAGTGCGTCGCTAAAGGGTTGGGTTAAGAGTGCTGCGTTTGTAGCGACTGAGGGTTCGTAGAATCTGCGTGATACGGTCCAGCCTGCGCCACCGTGACAGCTTGCGCAGTTGCCTGCTCCTGTAAACAGGGCGCGGCCTCTGGCTACTGAAGCTGGGTCGCTAAATTGTTTGCCTAGGGGTGGGCGTATGGTTTTGACCCATTCTTCTATTTCGTCCCAGTCTTTGATTACGCTTGGGCCGTTACCATTTTCATCTAGCGCTAGACCGTTTTGTAAGTCTTTTAGGGGTTTGCCGACGGGTGCAAAGCCGTTTAGGCTTAGTCGGTTGGCTGGGTCTAGTGCGATGTCGGTTACAAGTGCGCCTATTCCGTTTGACACGCCTCGTGTGTTTCTTTCGAAATCATGAAGCTCGTCAAATATGCCTGACCAGTTCAAAATGCGTTCTTTTTGGTCGCCGGGGCCTTTTGAAAAGGTGCCGTCCATGGAGGTGGTTTGTCTGGGGCCTGCTGGGAATTGCCAGGTTATGTTGTCACTTAGTCCGTCTGGGTGGCAGCTTCCGCAGCTTGACCAGCTTTGGTCTGACCAGCGTCCACGGCCTGTAAAGTAGAACCTTAGGCCTTTTGTTAAGATTTCTTCTTCGCCTACAGGGGGTGCGCTTGCTTGTATGTTTTCTAGGGCTTCTTGGGTGGCTAGGTTAACGGTTGACATGCTGCGGCTTACCCAGCAGTTTAGATACATGGTTTTGTTGTCGTTTGTATCGTTGGGTGTTACAACACCGATCGGTGCTTGGCAGCCGTTGCCTAGCAAGTCAACTTGGGCTGCTTGGTTTGCACCAAGTGTTACGCTTCTTCCATCAGCAGCAAGAACTGCTCTTTGAAAGTGGTCTGCGCCGCGTGAAGCTAGGTAAATAATGTTGTTACCAACTAGTGCTAAGTCAACTATATCAGCCATGAAGAACTTGTCTTTGCCTTTAGTATCTAGGTTTTTTATGCCAGCTGATATGTTTATGGCTTCTATGGCTTGTCCTGTGGCAATGTCACCTACCAGTAAGAGTTGGTAAATGTTTTGGTTTGAACTGGTTATGCCATTAGGAGATGCAGCTGTGGCGGTAACTAAGAACTTACTGTTGTCGGGTGTTACGGCTACTGAGTAGAGTTGGTTAGGTGAGGTTTGCTGGGTGGGTGCAAAGTCTGGTGTTGCAACGGGGGCAAATTCTACTTTTTGCGCTAGTGTTAGGCTGGTGGCGCCTAAGTTAAATATGCGTACTACGCCTTTGCGTGTACCGTCGGTGCCTTCTATGGTGTTGGCTAAGACTTCACCATAAAATTCGGTTACTATGACTTTTTCGTCACTGTCGTCACCGTCGCCATCGTTAGTTATAGCTACAGCTCTTGGGTTACGAACGTCTACTGAGCCAACTATAGTCATGCTGTCTGTGTTTATAAGTGACACGCGACTTTCAGCAAATTCTGCTACGACCAGTAGTTTACCGCTTGGTGATAGCGCTATGCCTGTGGGTTCTGAGCCAACCGCTACGGTTGCCGTTATGCTTGGGTTAGCTATGTTAATGTCGTTTATTTTGACTACTTTTGCTTCACCGCGTACAGCTACATAAGCTGAAATGTCATCGGGTGCAACGACTACGCTTGATGGTTCAATGCCTACGGGTAGTTCAGATAGTTTTGAGTCATCAATGGTTTTAAATACGCTTACAGAGTCGGTCTCTGGGTTGACTTGAATGACGTATTTGTCGTTGCCACTCAGTGCAATGGCGCTTGACTTAGAAGGGCGTAGTAGGGTTGCTACTGATATGTTTACGGTTACTGCAACCGGGGTGCTAGTTGTGCTGTTTCCTGCTGCGTCAAATGCAGTAGCTGTGAAGGTGGCGGTGCCATTATCATCTTGTGTGATGTTGGCGGTTAGTTGAAAAGGTGCGTCAAAGTCATTAATGAGTTTGGTTCCATTTTTGAAAAACTCTACTCTGGCAACAGCTACATCATCGTTAGCAGTGGCTGTTAGTTCTATTGAACTTACATTTGTTACAGATGTTGATGAGCTGGCTAAACTGATGGTGGGTGCTGTTACATCTGCAGCTATATTGACCGTTACGGTTACAGCACTACTGGTGGCAGTGGCACCGTTTGTATCGGTAGCAGTTGCCGTAAAGCTTATGCTGCCGTTATCTGCTGAACTTAGTTCAACTTGAACTTGAAAGGGTGCGGTTGTTATGGGGGTAGCTATGGCTGCGCCATTTTTTAGAAACTGCACGCTGGCTAAGGTGCCGTTTGTGCCTGTTGCTGTAAGCGTTAGGGTTGATGCGGTTGTAACGTTTGTGTTTGAGCTGCTCAGGCTTACTGAGAACTCATTGCCACCTCCGCCGGTATCGCCTGCTCCGCAAGCAATCATGCCTATTACTAAAAATAAACTTAGTAGGCTTAGGCGTATAAGCTTGAATGTCTTCATGGAACTCCTTATATTTGCGCAAAGATTTAGGTTGTGTGCAGTCATGGCTTTAAGCGTTTGGCTTTTGGCTATGCAAGATTTTTTATCTGCTCAAATGCTTATTCAGTCGACGTGAAAAAGGTTTTGAAACTGCGTTAAATGATGAGGGTTTTGTTTAAGGTCCCAGCGAGACTTTCATGCTCTGCCTCCTTTCAAACCTTTAAAGCTGAAATAAAAAACTGTCAAGGCTAATACCTAGTTGGGTTTTAAGGTTCAACGACTATGCTTCCAGTCATAGATGGGTGAATTTCGCAGTGAAAAGGAATGCTTGCTGCTGTGTCAAAGCTTATGCTTGCGCTTTGACCTGCGGCCAGTTCACCCGTATCAAACTGCACAGGCGCATTAAACAAAGCTGTAGCTGTGTGAGGAGCACTATCTTCATTTATGAAAGTAATACTCGAGCC
>CAYGTA010000112.1:5551-11962 GCA_964352605.1 uncultured bacterium
AAGGTGTCTGTTATGGCGGGTTGAGGTGCGATTTGGGTTGAGTGAAAGTTGAAGCTTGGTGGTAATAGTGTGTCTGCAATGTTAAAGGGTTGCGTGGCTAGAGCTGCGTTGGTTTCACTTGAGGGTTCAAAGGTTCTTTTTGATATGGTCCAACCTAAACCACCATGGCAGCTTACGCAACTGCCGTTATTTGCACTACTGCTGGCTAAGCCAAAGAGCTCCGCGCCGCGAGCGACAGATGCGCCGTCTAGGGTTTGTAGGGCTCTTGGGGGTCGAATGGTTCTTATGAACGCTTCTATGTCATCGAAGTCTTTGGTGCAGCTAGGTACGGTGTTGTCTTGTACTTCTTTGACGGGTTGATCTAGGTTTGCGCCTAGAGCTAGGGGGCGCTCTTCGAGTAAGTCACCACAGCCGTCGGTGGTTACTGCTCCTAAGCCACCTGAGACATTTCTTGTGTTTCTTTCGAAGTCATGAACTTCGTCAAAAATGCCTGTCCAGTTAAAGATTCTTTGTTCTTGACGCCCTGGTGCTTTTGAAAAGCTGCCATCTAGTGAGGTGCTTTGGCGTGGTCCTGAACCAAATGACCAGGTGATGTTGTCACTTAAGCCGTCTGGGTGGCAGCTTGCGCAGCTTGACCATGATTCTTTTGACCATCTTGCGCGACCTGTAAAAAAGAAGCGGCGTCCTTTGTTTATAGATGCGTCTAAGTTAAAGGGCGCGTCAGAAGATGCAACGGTGCGCTCTAAGCTCTGGCTTGCTAGGTTAACGACGCCGAGTTGGCGGCTTACCCAGCAGTTTAGGTAGGCTCTTGGTGCGTTGTGTGCCGTTATGATGCCTGTTGGGTTTAGGCAGCCTGCGTTTGAGCCTTCGGGGGCTTTGTTGACATCTATTTGTATATTAAATTGCGAGCCGATGCTTGTGCCTTGAATGGGGTCGAAGGTGACTCTTTGAACGCTGTCACTACCGCGTGAGAGTGCGTAAGCGACATTTGAGTTGCCTATAAAGTCAATGTCTACCAAATCAGCTAAGAAAAAGCGGCCTTGCAGGTTGTTTTGTTGCGGTAGGGCTTCGGCTACTTTTTTAGCTAGATTTACGCTACCTACATTTGAGAGGTCTTCACGAAAGCTAGCTATGTCTGCGACATAAACAACAGGGAAGACGTTACCGTTAAAGCGGGGTGGGCCGTCAGGTGAGGCAGATACGCTAGGAATGTAGACTTTACCGCCTTGTACAACTGCGTTGTAAAACTGATTAGGTGAAGTTATGACCGTGCCGTTAGTGGTGCCTTCAGGGGTAAAGCCACTGTCACGTGGGGCAAAGTCAATTCTGCCTACGCCAGCTAGGTCACTACTGCTGTAGAACCTGACGACACCCGTGCGGGTTTGGTCAATGGCTTCGCTGCTTGCTGCAATGGGGCTGCCGTAAAACTCGGGTACAACTATGAGTTCATCGCTGTCATCTGCGTCACCATCATTGGTGACTGACACACTGCGTGGGCGATCTGGGTTGATAATGCTATTAACAATTTGCATGCTTGTTGTATTTATTACAGATATGCGACCTTCAGCAAACTCAGCGACATAAAGAAACTTACCGGTAGGTGAGAGTGCTAAACCAGTGGGTTCTGAGCCTACCGCTGTTGTGCTAGTAAGCCTAGCTTGCGGGCTGTTTATGCCTTCTAACTTAACAACAGTAGCGTCAGCCCTGTTGGCAACAAAGGCAGTTTGGCTATCAGGGTGAATGACTACGGCACTAGGTTCGGTGCCGGTTCTGACTTTAGCTATTTGCAGATCGACATTGGTTGAAAAGATAGATACAGAGTCATCTTCTGGGTTAACCATCATGACAAAAAGATCATCGTTAGAAATGGCAATGGTAGAAGATTTAGAAGCGCGTTTTAAAATAAAGCCTGTATCTGTTTGTGTGTTTGTTGTTTGTGCTGCGGGTGTAACTGGGGTTGTTGCGGCAGGCGTTGTGTAACTCGCAATAAACCAAACACCGCTTACTTCATGACCTATAGTGTCACCTGCGTTTATGTCGCCAGCGAAGAAATAAAGGGGCATGCCTTTGTAAGCTAACTGCAAGCCACCATCTGTGCGTGTTAGTACGCTTAAATCAGCTGCTGCAAAGTTAGGGTTGGCTTGTAATTCAGCTGAATCAACAAGATAGGGCGGCCAAGCGCCAGCGCAAGCATCATAGCAGGCACTTTCGCCAGAATTAGCTACATCATTTGTGAAAATATAAAGGCTTTTGCCTTCAGCACTTGCTAAGTAGTCACCTAAATTAGGGTTAGTTCTAATGCTTAAGGTAACAGCTGTTGCTGCTGAACTGGTTGTTGAAGCTTGAACGGAACTAAATTCAGCCAAAAACCAAACCCCACCTGATTCATGACCTGATATATCGCCTGCATTTATATCGCCAGCAAAGTAATAAAGTGGCATGCCTTTATAGGCTAACTGCGAGTCACCATCGCTTCTTGTTAAAACACTAAAATCAGCGTTACCTTGCAGATCAATTCCAGTTGCCAAAAAAGGCGGCCAAGCAGCAGCACAACCACCATTACAGGCACTCTCGCCAGAATTAGCAATATCATTTGTAAAAATATAAAGACTCAAACCTTGCGCATCTGCAAGGTAAGAACCCACCGCTGGGTTTTCTTGAACGCTCAAGCCATTTGGCTGAGCGAACGAAAGACTAGCAAAAAAGGCAAGCCCTAAACAAAGGCTTAGTAAAGAAAGCTTAAGTTTCATAAAGGCTACTTAATATCGCCACAGCTAATAAAGCCACCCACACCCGCAGGATCCGTAGGACCACGCTGATGATAAGCAATATAAGCTGGTGAAGGAAGCTGAGACGTCGTGATTTCAGAAACTGAGGTGCCGTTACCATTAGCGTCTGCCTCAACCGCAGTTAGACCCAACGCAACCGGCCCAACAAGCGAACAATCACCCACATGAACATGCCCCATAGAAGACGCATTAGGCTCGAGTCCGCTCAAGCTTACGGTTACTTGGGTTTTGCCGTTAGCAAGTGCTGTGAGTTCAGCTGTGCCGCTTACGGTACTTACTGCCCCTGAACTAAGGGTATTTAAAGGATTCATGCTCAGGGTTTGGCTTAAGCCTGCATTGCTAGTGCTTGCTTCGTTTGTTGCAGCTGGCGCGCAGGCAGCTAGGGTTAGGAGTGCGCCTAGAATAATCGGTAGTAGAACTTGCTTCATAAAATATGTCTCCCTTAAAGAATTAAGTAGTGAGTTGAAAGGCGTTTTGAACTAGCTACGACTAGTCAACGCATCCCCTTCCTGCCGATTCCTCCTTTTTTAGTAATCTCTCTAAGTGGAGTCTAAACAACTAGGCGTTACCGAGGCGTTACCGACACCTTTTTATGCGTTACCAAACTGAAACTGAAAGTCAAGCTAAGCAAGGTATACTTAGCGTTATGCAGCTTCGTACCTTTGGAAAGCTCGAGCTTTCCTTTTCGTCATTTAGTCGCCCTAAGCCTTTGTTGTTATTAACGTATTTGAGTCTTGAGGGTGTTAAAGATCGTCGTGATTTAGCTGACTTGTTTTATATGGATACGGCTAATCCTATGGCGAGCTTGCGGGTTGCTTTAAAGCAGATTCGTGAGGGTGCACCTGAGGCACTCGAGTTTGACGATTCTAAAGTTGCGTTGGTATTTGAGTCTGACGCGTCTGAGTTGCTTAATGCCAGCTTGCAGCATGATTACCAGAGGGTTGTTGAGCTTTACCAAGGTGTTTTTCTTGAGGGGTTTTCAGTTAAGGATCTTGCGCTTGAGTTAGAAGAATGGATTTACGCAACACGAGAGTACTTGCTAGGGCAAGTGAGAGTAGCGTATCTGCAGTTAGCTGAAGAGGCCGCGCAGCAAACTGATTTTTTGAAGGCAAGCCAACTTGCAGAGCAGGCTTACAGTCTAAAAAGTTCTGAAGCTTTAGAACCTGAAATGTTAAAGCGTATTTATGGCCTACTGTTGTTAGGTGACAGTAGTTTGCTTGCTGACGTGCGTAAAGAAGCAGCTGAGTTTCAATTAGAGCTTGACAGTGCCACTGTTATTAAAGCGCAATTTCAGCAAGACGCAGCAGTTGAAAAAGAAGTGCAGCATAATTTACCTAAACAAACAACTTCGTTTGTAGGGCGAGATGTAGAACTTCTAGAAATCGCTAAGCTCTTAAGTAGCGAAGCTAGAGTAATTACCTTACTTGGCTTAGGCGGAGTAGGTAAGACACGTTTATCTTTACAAGCTGCTTATGAGCAAATTCAAGAAAAACAATTTCAAGCAATTTACTTTGTGCCACTCGAGTCTAGTTTTGATCGCTCGAGTTTGGTGGCTGCTTTGGCGGAGGCGGTGGGTTTGCCGTTTAGTGCTAAGACAGAGTCGCTTGATGCTTTGCTGGGGTTTTTTGGGGCTAAGAAGCTGTTGTTGCTGTTAGATAATTTTGAGCAGCTTGTGCTTTGTGCAGATCTGCTGAGTGAGCTTTGTTTGGCTTGTCCTAATATAAAAATGCTTGTGAGTTCTCGTGAGCGTTTGGGTATTCGTGAAGAATGGCTGGTGGATGTTCGGGGTTTGTTTACGCCTGATTATGCGTCAGTTACAAATTTGCTTGATTTGCAAGCGCAGGAGGCTGTTGCTTTGTTTGTGCAGCGTGCGAAGCGTGCCTTGTTGCAGTTTGATTTGAATGATGACAATGTTGCTGCGGTGATTGAGATTTGTAAGCATGTGCAGGGTTCACCTTTGGGTATTGAGCTAGCGGCAGCTTGGGTGAAGCTTATTCCTGTTCAAGAGATTGCTGCTGAACTGCAAAAGAACTTAGATTTGTTGGTGTCAAATGATCGTTTTCAAAATGAGCGGCATCGCAGCATTCGGGCTATGTTTGAGGCATCTTGGGCTAAGTTAAGTACGGCAGAGCAAACCTTGCTTCGTAAATTATCAGTCTTTCAGTCTGGTTTTATGCGTGACGCAGCTAACGAAGTGGCAGCTGCTAGTATTCCTTTAGTCATGTCTTTGGTGTCTAAATCTATGCTCAGGGTAGATAAGCAAGGGCGTTACGACCGGCACCCACTAGTCTTTAGGTATGCCAATGAGAAGTTACAAGAAAACCCTAGTGAATTGCTTGATTTACGTGCTAAACACGCAGCTTACTACGCTAAATTAGCAGCTCAACTAGAGTCAGATGCTTATGCGCTGCAAGCTGGCCCTGCTTTACAAAGACTTATGCATGAAGAAGAAAATCTAAATGCTGCCCTTGAGTTTGCCTTAGAGCAAAACAACTTAAAGCTAACCGCAGCCATATTTTGGCCAATAAGACCCTTCTGGTATTACAGAAGTGACCGTGTAACAGGCATAGAAAGATTCACAACTGTTTTAGCTTGGCCTGAAATGCAAGAAGATGGCCTGAGTCAAGTACAACTTAAGCTAGGTGCAGCCAGTGCCCTTTTAGATGCAGGTGATTTAGATAACGCAGAAGCTTTATTTAGTTACGGCTGGCGAACTTCAGAACAGCTTGGTGACAGCATGCTACAAATGACCTCACTCACGTACTTAGTAGATATAGCTGTGTGGCACTGCGACGTAAAGCAAGCTGAAAACTACCAAGCTAAACGAAACGCTTTACTAGCCCCTGAAGAACTCGAGCTTGCTGAGGTTCGTACAAAAGCTAGGTTTGATTACCTTAAGGGTCATTATGCGCAGGCAGAAGCGAGTTATGAGGTTTCTTTGGTGCAGGCTAGGCAAACTAAGAGTGCTTGGATGCTGTCTGATGCGCTTATTAGTCTGGCAAATATTTACCGTGAGCAAGGCAAGTACCAACAGGCAAACCCGCTTTATGAAGAGAGTGTTGCGGTGCTTAAAACGGTGAGTGCACAAACCCGCATGGCGGTGCCGTTAAGCCAGTTTGGTTTAGCTAAGTTATATGAGGGTGACTTGAGGAGTGCTAAAGAAAAAATACTTCAGAGTTTAGCTTTGTTTCAAAAGCAGGCAGCTTTACTGGATGTGGGTCTTTGTGAACTTCACGTGGCTGACATTGCTTTGCTGCAAGCAAACCCAGCTGAGGCGCTTGGGCTTTTACAAAAATGCAGCTTGACCTTTAAGCCTTTAAAAGCCAAAGCTGCACTGATAGATTTACTGGCATCTTACGCGCATTACTTTGTGCTTACTGAAAACCATGAGCTTGCTTTGCAGTTGCTGTTTAGTTTAGAGAAAACCTATGCAGATTTAAATTTAGGAAAGTCAATGTATAAAGAAAAGCTCATAGCAAGCCTTAAAAAACAAGCCCAAGCAAACAGCACGCAGGCAAACAAACAAGAGCCTTTAAGGTTAACTAAAGCTATAGACCTTGCTTTTGCAACTTCAGCCAAAGCACCCCAGTTAAGTCAAACACCTAAGCTTAACTAGCTTAAA
>CAYGTA010000113.1:0-11942 GCA_964352605.1 uncultured bacterium
TAAGCTTCATTTCTACTTGCACCCATATCCATAAGAGCCTTACGCAAAACCTTCCCTTGCAAACCGTCCGCAGCCAAAGTAAGAGCTCGAGCTTCAAAATCTGGTTTTTCTTCTTGCTCTTTTGGGCTTACTACCAAAACAATTTCGCCCTTTATTTCTTCTGGTAGCATTTCACTAAGTTCATTTAGTGTGCCCCTATAGGTAGTTTCAAATTTTTTACTTAGTTCCCTGCTTATGCTTGCTTGTCTTGATTCACCACAGATCACTTTTAGTTCTTCAATGGTTTTTTTAAGCCTGTGCGGTGATTCATAAAGAATGCTTGTTACTGGACTCTCTGCAATATAAACTAGCCTTGCTTTGCGTTCACTACCTTTTCTTGGCAAAAAGCCCTCAAAACAAAACCTATTTGTCGCTAAGCCTGATAAGACTAAAGCGGGTACAAATGCCGTTGCGCCTGGCAAGACTTCTATTTCAGCGTTACGCTCGACTGCTAATCTTACGAGCTCTGCGCCTGGGTCACTTATGCCAGGTGTACCAGCATCGGTAATGTAAGCAATTTGATTATGCTCAGCAAGTAGTTGAGGCGCACGTTCTGTTATGGTGTGACTATCTAGCCTTACAAGTGTTTTATCTATTTGGTAGTGATTAAGTAAGGTGCGGCTATGCCGAGTATCTTCTGCGGCAATCAAGTCTGCATTTTTGAGAACATCTAAGGCCCGCAAACTAATATCAGCAAGATTTCCAATAGGGGTCGGAACAAGCGTAACTTTAGTCATAAGCACAAACGTATCACGCTGAACGCAAAAATAGTCTTAATTAGTAAGGCACTTTGTTTAAAGCGGGGGTGGGGAGTTTTACTTTACTTTGACGCCTACGATTTCTAGTAAGCGCTGACCTCAAAGAAGATTTGATGTATTCAGCCTCACCAATCGTCACGGTAACAAGCGCACCTTCTGGCAAGTTAACCCCTTCAGCAAGAATAATTTTACCGTTCTTTACAAGTCCTTTATAAGCTCGCATGTATATCCTCCTCAGAAACAGTTCGTTTTATACGTGGAGAAGAGAACTCCTGTGATTCACCCAAAGTAGCAGATTTAAGATGCCGACGCAAACGATAACGCCGTAAACGAAAAACCCCAGCTATTAAAAACAAGCACACAAAGGCAGCCAAAACAGCAAAACGACTAAACTCGAGCCAGTCAGCAAATTGCAGTAACAAAGGAAGTATAAAAGATAAAGACACCAGAATAGCTAAAAAAACAGAATGATTAACACTTTCTTTAGGCTGCTGGTACATGCCTTTCAGCTTAGCAGTATTTAGAGTACAAGATTGCGCAAAAACTACAAATTCACACTTAAACAACTTAAACTCGAGTGTGCCACTCGAGTTTAAGTTGTTTTGCAAGTTTGTTTAAACTGTTTTGTTTACAAGCTACTTAGTACGGGTGTAACTGCTGCTGCGTCTTCTTCACCTGTTCGTATTCGGTAGGCTTTTTCTATGGGTATTACAAAGACTTTTCCGTCTCCTACATCGCCGGTACGAGCTGCACCTAGTATAACTTTGATAGCTTTCTCTTGAAAGCTATCTGTCACAACAATGTCTAGTCGTATTTTTTCTGTGAGTTCCATTTTTACAGTTACACCTCGGTAGGTTTCTACTTTTTCTGTTTCACCACCATGTCCTTGTATTTTGCTTACAGTAATTCCGTGAATGTCATTTTCGAAGAGCGCTGTTAGTACATCATTTAGCTTTTCTTTGCGGATGATTGCCATTACGAGCTTCATAGCTTAGTCTCCTACTATAGGTGTGATGACTTGGGCAGCAAGATGAGCTGCTTTTTTACTTTGCGATACAGGAATCAGTAGTGCACCTTCACCATCACTATATCCCTCTTCCCCGTGCATGGGTACATCAAGTCCTTGCGCTTCCACATTAGTTTCAGCGCGAAGAGGAAAGACCAACCTTACAACGCTAGCTATGACAAAAGTTCCAACAGCAGCGTAAAGTGCAGCAATAACAATGGCTGCCAATTGGGTAATAAATTGACTTAAACTGCCATTAACTTCGCCACCCCAACTTGTACTTACAAACACACCCGTTAATAGTGCACCTGTTATTCCACCTAAACCATGGGCACCAAATACATCTAACGAATCATCTAGACTACTATTCGCACGCCAGTTTATGAAAAAGTAGCAAGGGAAGGTGGCAATTAGTCCAATAATCAGGGCCGAAATGGGTGACACAACACCAGCAGCAGGCGTTACAGCTACAAGACCTACAACAATTGCAGTTGCTAAACCAACAGCCGTCACTTTACTGGTTCTAAAGAAATCAAGGGTGGCCCAAGTAACTATAGTGGCAGCTGGGGCCAGCAATGTGTTTGTTAGCGCAAGTGCAGCTACACCGTTTGCTCCGTATGCGCTGCCTCCGTTAAAACCAAACCAGCCAAACCATAAGATACCTGCACCTAAAAGAGTGAACGGCACTTGGTGTGGCAACATAGCTTTACTACCGAAGTCTTTGCGCTTACCTATCATCGTGGCAAGTACTAAGGCAGATACTGCTGCATTAACATGGACAACGGTCCCACCAGCAAAATCAATAGCGCTGTTACCCAGTAGGTTTTCAAAAATACCGCCACCCCAGACCCAGTGAGCCATAGGGGCATAAATAACAATGCTCCAAATCGTAATGAAGAGCATGTAAGCACTAAAGCGCATGCGTTCAACAACGGCCCCTGAGATAAGTGCAGCTGTAATAATGGCAAAGGTTCCTTGAAATGCAAAATCTAAAATTTTGGGTAAACCCTCATTATCAAAAGTAACGTTATTTAGCATGAAATAGCCAAAACCTCCTGAGAAGGCATTGCCCTCTGCATAGGAGAAACTGTAACCAAAAATAGTCCAAGTTATGCCAACAATACCAAGAGCAATAAAGCTCATCATCATAGTATTTAGAGCATTCTTTCGTCTTACCAGACCACCATAAAAGAAGCCTAAGCCAATAATCATAAAAAACACAAAAGAGGTAGATACAAGCAACCAAGCCGTATCAGCCGCATTGTGTTCTTGAGCAAACGCTACCCCAAATAGCGCAGCGCTCAACACGCCGAGAAACTTATTCATTTTTCCTCCTAGGCCAAAAAAGCCAAAATGAGACTATCATGGGTCAAAAAGAGTGTCAATGAAATGTGTTATTTGCTCACTTTTCATGTTCATTCAACAAAATGCATACTCTAAACAACAATATGCACAACAAATAAATTCGTTTAGCGGTTTTAGCATCAGCAATATAGTAATACCAAAAAAGGCACACAGAAAATACAATAACGGCATTTTTTTTGCCACTTTTAGCACTTTACGATTTACTCAGATACAAACTATTCACCACAATTAGGGCAATAGCTTCTAAAAAAAGTAAAACCAAAAACCCTAGCGCAAGCACAAACAATCAGTAATTTGTCAGAATAAAAACCTTAAAATAACCCTCATGAGCAAAAAGAATCTACTCACCATTGAACTTTTTGTTGCCATTTACTGGCTCACAAGCCTAACAAGCATCATTTTAAACACACAGCTCGAGTCTAGCTTCTTGAGTCAAACTGCTTTTTTGGTCTTACTCGTTATGAACATTCCTATTTTTATTGTTTATCGTTTAGCTGCCCTTAAACACGACTTACCCTTTGCTAGTAAATTCATAAGGGTATCTGAACTCAATCAAGTCACTAAGTCAGAACCCAACAAATCAGATCTAATCACAACTCAGTTTTAACTTAGACCCAAAGCGATCAAAGGAACCAGCATTTCGTCAGGCTCGAGTCCTCCGTGCTTACCTTTCAAATTGCTTTTTGAGGTTTTTGACCATAGGTAGTTGCGTTCTTTTGATATTAGGGTCACATCCCCCATACGTCTTAAGGCTTCAGGGTGTAAATGTTCGGTTGGTCCGTATAAGCCATTCTTTAAGGCAGTAGGGGCATCTAAAACTACAAACTTGTCTTTAAAGGTTTCTGTTGCATAGGCTTTTAAGTCGTCTTTTGCACCATGTCTTGCGTAAAAGTACATATGTCTCGCTTCACCTGCCGGCATAACAGAGCATAAATCTAGCAGTTCCTTATGATCTTCTATATAAACACGATCCTCTTCAGAGCAAACCATATGCCCATGATCAGCGGTTATAAGCAGCACGGTATCTTCAGCATCTTTTAATCGCTTTAAAAACTGCTTCATCTCAAAACAAAAAGTTTCCCACAAAGCAGACCATATCGCAGCATCACTACCATCTCGATGACTTAAAGAATCAAAATCTGAGTAATATAAATAAGCTTGTGCCTGCTTACCTTTGGTATCTGAAAGCCAGTCTTGCAGTTTCAGCCACATGTCAGTCTGATTCATAAAGCCATCTATATCTGCTTCACGCATTTGCATGCGTGACAACGGGCTTTTCGCATAAATTGCAGGCATAATTACTCTATGATTAATACCTGACCGCTTAAAAACTTGAGCAGCTGACGGCGTAGGCAAAAACGATTCAGGTTTAATACCCCACGATTCTAAAGAAGCATAAACGGCATTTGCTTGCCATGCAGGCTGCCAAAAAAGCATATTAGCCACTAAACCAAGTTCAGCTAAAAGATAGGTGTAACCCATCATGCCTGACTCCGCCGCCATAGCCCCATTACCCGTTAGAACGGTCGTTGCCACAGAAGTTGTACTAGGCGCCACTGATGTAAGTGAAGTTGCGTGAAGCCCATAGGTTTCAAAAATACCAGCAAAACCAGCATCATCTTCTTCTAACTGCCGTGTTAAGCGCGACCAAGCAACACCATCAACAACCATAAGCACCACCCGCTTAGTCGATTCAGGTAAACACTCGAGTATGCTTTTATCAAGTAAGCCATTTGACCAGCCTTCATTTACCCCTAAAGTCTTGCCGATACTTGCAGGTAGATTAGCTATAGATAATCCATCAAATTGGGGGAGTACATAGGAGTCGGGTAACTGCCGAAGCCAGCTGGCATCGTAAAGGTCTGCAGCTCTTTTTTTCCAGTCTCGCTTGTTTGCAGCTACTATTTGGCTGTTTAGGCTGTTCATAATTAGGAGTGTAACGAATTTGTAGGCTTTAGAAAAGCATTTTGACTAAAGTGAATCATTTCAAACTGAGTTACTTCATCCAAAAGTCTGACGTCTTAGCTTTAAACATCCTGCTACAATAAGATTTATGCTACGTAAACTTCAGCGCAATACGAGACACAGATGGTTCGCGGGAGTCGCCAGCGGGATAGCAAGATTTATTGGTCTTGATTATTTTCCTGTTCGCATGCTTATTCGCTTCTTATTTGTAGCTCTCTCACCAACCTTATGGTGGCTTTATCTACTTCTAGCCATTATGCTACCTAAACAGAAACTCTACGATAATGATTACCGGCGTATTAAGGTCGATATTGATATTGAAGATCAAATTGAAGATGCCTTAAAGGGCTTGAAAAAAGGTACTAAAAATACCTACAAGAGTTACAAAAAAGAATATAAAGATGCTAAGAAAAACCTGAGCCGTGAATATAAAACCTATAAGAAAGATTACCGCAAACCTGTTTACAAACCACAGGTCAAAGTTGACATTCAGCGTCTAGATTTTGAAGACATTATGGAGACAGTTGAAGGCAAAGTAAGTGATAGCCTTTACCAAAGAATCATAAGTATCGATGAAAAAGTAGGTACGCTCATGCCTAAGCTAAGCCGCTGGCGTACCATGTTCGACACTGACTTAGCAACCATTAAACGCTCCTCTTTAGAGTGGTTCCCGCAAGCCATTCAGCATTACTTAAGCTTACCCAGAGATTATGCTGAACATCATATTTTAGCTAGCGGAGCAACCTCTGAAACCGAACTTTTAAAGCAACTCGAAACGCTTGAAAATACTTTAGATCGCGTTATAGAAAGTCAGTACAATAATCAAAAAGTACAAGTTCCAGAAGACCTGAAAAAACTAAATGACCGCTTTGGTGCCCCTGAAATGCAAAGTGATGATATTGGTCATGTTTTAGATAGTCTAATGAACCGCATTCGCAACAAGGTAGATGGCGATATTTATGAACGCGTCGAAAGCATCCGCAAATCTATTCTTGCCATCTTGCCACAACTAACTGAAATGGGTGCCGGCATGTCACAACAAACCTACAATGTTCGCCATACCGCTTTAGAGTATTTACCTGACGCCCTCGATAAGTACATGACCTTACCTGACAACTTTAAGGATAGCCATGACTTAGGTGGCGGCAAAACGGCCAAGGACATTCTGTTAGAGCAGCTTGACATTTTAGATACCACCATGAAAGACCTCGTTGGTGATGTTTACCAAGAAGATGCCCAAAGCTTACTTATTCATGGTCGTTTCTTAAAAGAGAAATTTGCTGACCAAAAATTTACCTTGCCAACTGAGCAAGATAAACGCTTGCAAACACAAGAACAAACAGAAGAAGAAGACCGCATACGCTTTCCTGACTTAAGTGCTGTAGAGACGCCTGTAGAAATAAAGCAAGAGCGCTAAAAGAATTAGCACTCTTGCTCAGCAAACCTGCACTAAATAGACAAGTAACGCAGCCTTAAAGCCTCATCTTCTAATAAGTCTTTCGGATCACCATTAAACACCACTTCACCCACATCAATAATCACAGCTCGATCAGCTATTTTTAAAGCCGCCATAGCGTTTTGCTCAACCAAAATAATAGTTAAACCTTCTTCTTTAAGTGTCAAGAAAACACGCTCTAAATCTTTAACAATCAAAGGAGCTAAACCTTCATAAGGCTCATCTAACAGTAACAAAGAAGAATCACGAGCAAGCGCTCGAGCCACAGCAAGCATTTGTTGTTCTCCACCTGAAAGCGTTATACCTTCTTGGCTTCGACGCTCCCGTAATCGTGGTAATAAATCGTAAATACGCTCTAAAGGCCAACCCATAGGTGGCGCAATTTGAGCAAGCTTAAGATTCTCTTCGACAGTTAATCCAGGAATAATTTTTCGCTCTTCAGGTACTAAAGATATACCCCTTTGAGCAGCTTTGTGGGTAGGTAATTTATGAATAGCCTCCCCCTTTAGCCAAACCTCACCCTGACGCAAACTAGGTTGTTCAGCTCGAGCTATGCTTCTTAAGGTAGTTGTTTTACCTGCACCATTCTTACCAAGCAAGGTTAAAATTTCGTTTTGCTCTAAACTAAAAGAGACATCTTTTAGAATGTAGCTTTCACCGTAATAAGCATGCATGTTTTTGCATTCAAAGTAATGTTTACTCATAGTTCGTCTGCTCCCCCTAAATACGCTTCAATCACAGTAGGGTCATCTTTTACGCTTTGCGGGTCTCCATCTGAAATAACAGCTCCTTGATGCAAGACAGTTATGTGCTTAGCAAGGCTAAAAACAACATGCATATCATGCTCAATAATAACCATCGTCATATCTCCCCTATTACCAAGACGCTTAAGCAAATCAATAGTTGACTGTGTTTCGGCTTGTGACATACCAGCAGTCGGTTCATCTAGCAGTAACAGCTTAGGTTTTTGAGCAAGGCAAATTGCAAGCTCTAAACGACGTTTATCACCATAAGACAAATTAACAGCGTCCTCCTCAGCCTTATCAATCAAATCAACATACTCGAGTGCTTCTTGAGCAGTCTCTATGGCGTCTTTACGTTTACTCGGGTGTTGAAAAAAATTAATACTGAATTTTCCATCTCGTTTTGCTAAAGCTGAGATGGTTGCATTTTCAAGAAGTGTCATTTCCGAGTAAACCGAAGGACTTTGAAAGACTCTAACAATGCCTTTTTGGTTAATATCATAGGGTGCTAATCCAGCTATGTTTTCGCCTTGAAATTCGACGCTACCCGAGTCTGCTTTTAGACTACCAATAATCAAATTTAAGAAGGTACTTTTACCTGCCCCATTTGGCCCTATAATGCTGTGCGCGCGACCTTCTTCGACCCTTAAACTCGCGTTATCTACAGCTTGCAAACCACCAAAGCTTTTGTTTAATTTTTTAACTTCTAAGAGTGGCATTAGTTCGCCTCCCTAGTGACAAACCAGTTAGCTATTACCGCTATTATCATAATGGCAATACCAATAAACGCCAGAGTCGTATTTTCAAAAATAAGCTGTGAGATAATAGCAATCCAAACGCCAATGAAGGCTGCCAAGTTGAGTCCTGTTGCAGGACCTGCTTGTAGGTTTTCTATTAGTTTGCGTGCGCCGCGAGGTAAATCCATAACCCCTCCGCGCAAAAAGATCACAAAAGACATGAAAATAGCGCCCAAAATAATGCCCCACTCTCCTGTAATTGCAGATAGTACATTTTCTAAGTAAAGAACAATACCAGCACCAATCATGGGGCCAATAAGCGTTCCAAACCCACCAATGACTGACATAATCACCACTTCACCTGAAACAGGCCAATGTAAACTCTCAACTGGAACATAGCGTTCATAAACCGCAAATAAAGAACCAGCTAATCCTCCAAATGCCCCACTAATTGTAAAGGCCATAACTTTATACTTATATAGGTCTATACCTGTGTAAGTTAAACGTGTTTCATTAGACTTAATTGCGCGAAGCATAAGCCCGTAAGGTGACCGTTTAATTTGTCTCGCAACAAAAACGGCTAATACTGCCACAAGAACAATAAAGTAGTAGAGATTCGAATGTGATAAATCTAATCCGAAAAGTTGAACACTCACCTTTTCAGCGCCAGTATAACCATTGTCACCATTTGTCCAGCGTTGTAAAGGTGAAAAGGCCAAAAAGTAAAACATTTCTGCAAAGGCTAGCGTCAAAATAGCAAAATAAATACCCTGACGCCTGAGAGCAACTAGGCCGATAAGAAAAGCAACTAAGGTAACACAAACTATGGCAATGAGCATGGCCACGAGTGCATTACTGCTTATGTTTGCCAATGAAAGTGCGCAAATATAAGCACCACCGCCATAAAACGCTGCATGACCAAAAGACAAATATCCTGTCAAGCCCACAAAAATATCAAACCCTAAAACCAAAATGCCAAATATCAAAATGATATTTGCGAGTTCAGAATAACCACCAACAAGAGGAATCGTCCATTGGAGCGTAAAAAACAACAGCGCAATAACTGCCATAACAAGCCACTCACGCGCGTCAGAATCACGTTTCAGAAAACCCATTAGCCAACCCCCTTCATACCAAAGAATCCCCTAGGTCGAACACTAAGCACGACAACAGCAACAACATAAATAACCACACTCGAGTAGGGTGACAAAATAGGAATCGCTATTGTTAAGGTTTGCGCAAAGCCCATGACGAGCCCCGCAATCACAGCACCAACAATGCTTCCCATACCTCCAATAACTACAACCAAAAAGGCAGGTACAAGTCTAAGCATGCCCTCTTCCGGTGACATAGTAAAAATAGAGCCGCCCATAACGCCAGCAATACCTGCAAATGCTGCACCTAAGCCCACCACAATTGAGAAAACTCGAGTAGAGTTAATTCCTAAGTAACGCACCATTTCAGGGTCGCGCATGCCAGCTCTGACCATAAGACCAAAACGTGTGTAGCGTAAAAGTAAAAAGAGCGCAACAACTGCTAGCACAGTTATGCCTATAACTAAAAGTCTTAACGGCGGATAATATATGCTTGCATCAGTCGGTAAGTATTTACCTAAATCAATTGGAATAATTGCCCAAAGAGGAACGTTAAATTGCTTGGCTGTACCCCCAAAAATCCAGCGTGAAACTTCTTGAACAATAAGTGCAAGACCGAACGTCACCAGAATCTGATCTGTAACAGGTCGTTTATAAAAAAACTGCAAAAGAAAGCGATCAAATAATATGCCAACAACAAACAAGATGATGGGTGTAAGTAATAAAGCCCAACCCCAGCCTATCTGATCAGCAATAACAAGGCCTGTATAACCAGCAATTAAATAAAGACCACCATGCGCAAAATTTGCAATACCTAAAGTACCAAAAATAAGCGTTAACCCCAAGGCAACCAAAATAAATACGGCTCCTAATTGCAAACCGGTCAATAAAGATAATATTAAAGAAGATACCGTCATAGTTAAATCATCTGCCTTGTTTAAAAGCTAGCGAGAAAACACTCGAGCTTTTTATAAAACAAAACACTAAGCCTCCAAAAATTGAACATGCTAACAATCTGAATTACTAGATCTTACATCAAGCAGATTTTTTCTTGCAATTGGCACGCCAATCATCCGCTACGCCTTTTAGTAAACTCGAGCTTCTTTCCAAAAAATGACCTGCTGCAAACATTTCTACAGCAGGTCATTTAGTCATTTACTGGTTAGGCTTCGTCGCCGTACTCTCCGAGTTCGCCTGGTTCGCCTGGGCGATCAACAGCGCCGCATTCATAAGTAATTTCTTCTTTTGGTACTTGTCTTACAGTATCTAGAAGATCGTACTCATTGGTTCTTGCTGAGGGTGATTTTCCTTTCACTACAAAGACATCGTGGAAGGCTTGGTGGTCACATGCACGGTAATCACAAACACCTGGTCCAATGCCTGCAACACTGTGGTCTTCTAGCTGACGAATAACTTCTGGCGGGTAAAAGGTGCCTGCACGCTCAACAGCATCTGCGTATTGTAGAGTTTGCACATAAGATGTGTGCGCAGCCTGTGATGGCGGGAAACCATAGTCCGCCGTAAAGCTATTAACAAAAGCCTGTGAGCCTTCGTCTTCTAGCTTCCAACTCCAGTTTGTGGTTCCTAAAATACCTTCAATATTATCCCCAGCACCTTGTGCCATTAAGCGGCTATAAAGAGGCACAACGACTTGCATGGTTCTACCATTAACTTCTCGATCACGCATACCAAAACGTACTGCTTGTGATAAAGAATCAACCATATTTTTACCGTAGAAATTTAGAATAAGCACATCGGCATCACTGTTTAAAACTGGTGTTAAGTAAGCACTAAAGTCCGTAGTTGTGATGGGTGCCAAAATATTTTCAGCAGTTGTCCAACCTTGCGCTTCTGTGAATTCTTTCATGCTACGAAGCTGTGAGTGGCCCCATGTGTAATCAGCTGTTAAGTGGAAAGCACGGCGATCTGAACCATATTCGTTAGCAAGAATGCCACCAAGAGCGCGGCCTGACATGTCTGTGTTAAAGAAATGTCTAAACCCGTAACGCCTCTTATCGCTACCTGTTGTGTCATTAGAGTGGGTGAGCGCAGACATGAAAATGACTTTAGCTTCTTGGCACAAACCTTGAACTGCGATTGCTACACCAGAAGATGAGCCTCCGCTAATCATAATTGCTCCGTCACGCTCAATCATACGACGTGCTGATTCACGTGCAGCTGTTGCATTGGTTTCCGTATCACCTGTTACAAAAGTAACAGGTTTTCCTAAGATGCCGTTACCCGTTAGACTTGACGGGTTCATGGTGTTTAGCATGCCGCCATCACCTTCACCATTTAAGTGTCTAACCGCTAGCTCAAAGGCACGTAACTCATCAGCACCTTCGTCTGAGTAAGAACCTGTTTGAGGAACGTTAAAACCAAGAATGACTTCATCACCAATAGGATAATTACCAAGGGGTGGGTAATCTTGAGCTCGAGCTGCCCAATGTACGCCCCCTATGCCTAATTGGCTACCTAAGAAGATGCCACTTGCGGCACCTGCTGAGGTTTTCAAGAAATTACGACGACTTACCGGCTTGCTTGTTTTTTTCGACATACTTTACCTCCTAAAGCAAACTTCACTAAATCAAAAAATAAGCAGAAGTAACATTTAGGAACAAACTGCCTATCTCTTTAATCTCTAAAGTTTTGTATTTATTATAGTGTAGACTACTATTTTTTAACTTGGCGAGTCAAGTGTGTACTCGCTTGATTGATAACACAATTTTGCCTTTGAAATCTCTTAGCCTCAGCACATACAGTTAGGCTCATTGTTAAG
>CAYGTA010000114.1:0-11939 GCA_964352605.1 uncultured bacterium
TCCCCCGGGTCGCACGAATGGTCTGATGGTGCAACCATTCGTGGAAATGCTATAAGTTTATACCCATTTCCTTTTATGATGCACTTTGCTTGCATGATTACTTGCGGGCAGAGTGCAAGAAGAATCAGATTGCAGTTCCATGAAACATTGCAGCCTTGGCTGAGTTGGTTTGTTTTTACTCCCCCAGGTCGCACGAATGGTCTGATGGTGCAACCATTCGTGGAAATGCTAAGAGTATTAGGGTTTATTTGTTAGCTAAGGTATAAGACGTTTTTGCATTCACCCTCTGATGAAAGCTAGGCATAACATTGGGTCTAGCTTTCATCGCTTCTTTTGATGACTTAAAAGAAACTGTATGAGAAAGCCTAGGGCTTAGAGAAATCCAAATAAATAAAACAACTTTGTAAAAATATGAATATATTTTATAAAAATTTGACAACTTAAATATAAATATTCTACATTATAGATATAAATAATTGAAAGGTGAGCTTATGAATGAAGAAAAAACACAAATCTTAGCTATGCTCGAGTCTGGAAAAATTACGCCAGAACAAGCAGATGAACTCATGCAAGTTATAGAAGATAGTAGTGAAGAGCCAGTAGAAACAGTTGAATTACCCAGTACCCAAGTAAATACCCAAGAAATAGAGTATGCATTCCACACGAGCCCAAAACAAAAGAAAAAAACCTTTGGCTCTAAATCAGGCTTTACAGCTCAAGAAATTCTTGAAATGGGCATACACGGCATTAATCCGAAATTCATGAAAGAAATGCGCCAAGAATTAGGAGAGTTAAGTTTTAATCAACTACGTGAATTAAGTATTCATGATGTAAGTGCAGACTTTATAAAAGAAGTCAAAAAGCTTTCATTAGATAATCTCGACTTTAACCACATTCTAGAAATGGGCATACATGGTGTTGATGCTAAGTTTGTTAAAGAATTACAAGACCTCAACATTCCTGATTTAAGTGTTAAAGAAATGATTGAATTTGCCATTCATGGCATAGATACAGACTTCATAAGGCAAGTTAATAGTTTAGATGAAAAACCAAACGGTACAACTCTTGGCTAAAGCTACCCCCCTTTATCCACTCGTAACCAAAGACCCCATAAGTAATCATGAATTCATAGTCACAAGGCTCGAGTGCCCTGAGAGTGGCATTATTTTAGAGGGTGCTTTTAGTTTGGGTTGGTTAGCTAAACTTTCTTCAGAGCAGCTTGCTTTTGTAGGTCTTTTTTTAAAGCATAGGGGGAACTTACAGAAACTAGCCCCTGAGCTTGAGGTTTCTTACAATACCGCCAGAAATCGTCTTGATGAGATTGTGACGGCACTTGGGGGTGCTGCTGAAGCTAACGAGAAAGCCAATCGTCTTGATGTCTTAAAGCAATTAGATGCGGGTGACTTGAGTTTTGAAGAAGCCATGAAATTACTTGAAAAGTAAGAATGTTGTTATAAATTCGTAAGAAAGCTGTGAGCTTAATTGTGCTTTACTGTTAAGACGGTAAGGTATTTATCTGAAGGGTAAAACCGTATACAAATCATCTATGATCTTACTAAGCTTATTAAGCAACCTACCCCCTTTATTCTTGCAGACCGCTTGGCCTACGACCAGAGACCGTAAGCCAGCTATCTTGAATTTATGCAAGGCCTTTGAGAAGCTTGCTAAGCAAGAATAGCTACCCGCTTAAGTAAGTTGTTTAGAAACACTACAGATAACTTAGCTAGTTACAGACTTTTCTTGGGACGGTGTACAGAATTGCTAAAAGTCAAAACGTGCCTAGCTAAAGCCAAGCGTAGTTAATTAGAGTTTGTTTATAGAATCTTGCCAATAAAAAAAGGACTTCCTTAGCTAATGTATAAGGAAGCCCTTTTTTATTTTTGAAATTTATTGCGGGTAACTTACTCCAGATAGCTCAACAGTACCCGAAACGCTAGCTTCACCCGTAGTAAACAAAGCTACTGAACTAGCTGAAACCGTATTATTTGAACCTGACAAAATGATGCTTCCGGTATCCGCAGGAAAGCCACTACCCCCCGCAAACGCAGCAACTCGAGTGCCTAAAGTATTCGTTGTTGCTCCAAAGTCAATACTGCTATTGCTTAGGTTTACGTTCAAGTTTGTTGTGGTACTTGCATTGCCAAAAGAATTGTTTTTAAGAATGTAAAGACCTACTAACTCTTGCTCGGCGCTACCGCCTAGAGTTGCAGCTATGCTTAGATTATTAAGATTAGCGGTGGTATTAAATTCTGATTCAATCTGAACACCACGTCCAGAAAAACCGTCACTAGCATCAATCCTAACGCCTGTTACACGTACGTTAGTTAGATTCACAGTGCTAGCATCATTAGAAATAATGCCAATTTTACCTGCATTATTTACAGTTACATCTGTCAATACTAAACTATGCTGAGCACCCGTTGTGCTATCTGCTGCGTCACTCTCATCAATAATTACACCAAACTCTGTTGGTGATTCAATAGTTACATTCTCAATACTTAGCGTACCTGTTAGAACATCTGAACCACGAATACCAACATTGCTACCTAATAGGCTAAGCCCTGCTACAGTGCTGTCATTAGCAAGAATCACAGCTGTTGTCTGAGTAGCAACCAGACGAGGACTTTGCGCTGCTGCTACAATACTAAGCCCTGCAATGTTTAAACCGGCACCTTCACCTATAAGCTGCTGATTATCACGCATGATGTAACATTCATTTACACAACTATAATCACCAGAAAAAACAAAGATAATATCACCAGCCAAACTGGCATCTCGCGCTTCAATCAAGGTTCTAAAAGGATCTGTAGCCGTACCGCTACCCCCAACTTTTAGCCCATCGACATACCAGATTTTCTGATTACCACTTAGCGTCGCGTCTACCTCTTGAACATTTATGTTTACGCTTGCGCTACTACTTTCACCGTTGCTTGTTACTGTGTATTCAAAACTAACCGCGCCCACATAACCAGCATCTGGCACAAAACTAAAGCTGCCATTAGCATTCATGCTTAAACTGCCACCATCAACACTAGCAGGAGCGCTCACGGTTGCGTTAGCCGCAGCATTATCATTATCTAAAACACTCCCTTGCAGTTGCACAGCAGCTCTGCTAGAAGCTGTTACACCCACCACTAAGGGCGTGTTTACAATAGCATCATAACGATCTGCTTGAGCAGCAAAAGATGTTTGAGCCGTTGGTATCTCTGGCGTAACAGGTTGTGCTACTGGCGCAGTTGTTCCCGCAATAGATACAACAATGGTTGCGGTATTACTTCTTGTTTGATTACCTGCCGCATCAACAGCAATGGCAGAAAAATTAACCGAAGGCGCATCAGTCGCATCTAAATTAACAGACACAGAATAAGGCGCTTCAGTATCTTCAAAGAGCTTCAAATCACCCTTATAAAAATCTACTCGAGCTATCCCTACATTATCACTGGCAACAGCTGCTAAAAAAACAGTACTTGCGCTTGTTACTTCGGTACTGGTAGTCGCTATGGTTACTGTGGGGGGGCTAGTATCTGTCTGGGCAAACACAATTGCCAGTAGACTCAAAGCAATGCTAAAACATTTTTTCATGACTCCTCTTACCTCTTCCTTCGTCTAGCCTTAGTTATAAAGGCTTATCAGACCTTAAGCTAGTCAGAACTTCATCTCACGCTTATCGTTTCTGATTCTGAGCTGTAATGATGTGAAATATGTCAATAGTAGAACCTTTGCAATCACTATAGTGGGCGCAATTCATAAAAAAACCCCGCTGATACAAGCAGCAGGGTCATAAAAAAGCTTAGAAGCTTACTCGAGCCAGGTTTCCCTAAAGCTTAAGTAGCCAGTGTTTTGGTAGTGTTTGAAGCCTTTAACTTGAGGTGTATGTGCTTCGTACTGTGCAGAGTGAAACAAAAAAACATGAGGTGCTTCTGCAAGAATGAGTTTTTGTTCTACATAAATAGTTCTGTACTCATTCGGGTAGAGCTAGCCTAGTTGGGCGATTGCTCAAGCATAAACATAGTACGTCAAACGACTATTATTACTCATGCTCACAGACCCTGCCTACGCTAAAGTATTTTTATAAATGCTGCCAGCTTTCATAATAAGCCTCAAATTCTCTTCAGGCTGCTGCAAACTATCCCAATTATCAAGAGGATTTTCTTCAACAATCAAAAGATCAGCTCGAGTGCCTTCTTTTAAAATACCCACGTCATTTGCTTCATTTATAAGGTCAGCAGCATGAATAGTAGCAGCTTGTAAAATAGCTAAGTGAGGCTGCACAGCTGCGCGAATACTAAACTCTTTTAACTGATGCCTATGCATGTCCCCTAAAAGATCTGTACCATAAGCAAGGTTTACACCTGCCTCATGGGCAAGTTGCAAAGCGTGAAGCCCGCCTTTACGCACAATTTCTATTTTAGGTACTACAGTCTCAGGTAAACCCGCAGCAACCCCCTCAGTAGCAAGCATCTCATAAGTCACAAGGGTTGGCACCATAAAAGCATCATGTTTAAGAAAAAGCTCAATGCTTGATTCATCAATCAAATTACAATGCTCTAAAGAACGAACCCCTGCCTTAATGGCCCGATTAACCGTTTTTGTTGTGTAACTATGCGCAACCGTATAAAGCCCAGCATTCTCAGCCTCTTCAACAGCAGCCGCCAACTCATCTTGAGCAAACTGAACATTCTCAATGCGATCTGTTGGCGACGCAACCCCACCCGAAAGCATCAGCTTAATATGCTTAGCACCCCGCCTAATCTCATCACGGCAAGCACGCTGCACTTCAGCAACCCCATCACACAACCTAGAAAAAATAGCACTCGAGTGAAACAAATCTTCAGAAGCTTCACCAGCCAAACGAGAGTCACCATGACCCCCTGTTTGCGAAAGCGCCAAGCCACCATGCACTATTCTTGGCCCAGCTATCAAATCATCATCAACCGCTTGAGCAATACCATAGTCAGCACCTCCCACATCACGCACAGTGGTAAAGCCACGCATAAGCATAGCCTCTAAAATCTTAGCGGATTTTGCTGCCGTATAATGAGGAGAGTAACGCGTAATGCTACGAATATCTGCAGTCCAAGCAAGCACATGCACATGCGCATCAATCAACCCCGGCATGACAAGCTTACCTTTAGCATCTAATAAACTCAGATTCTCACCCAACAAATCAGGCTTAGACGCCGAATCAAAAATACGTTCAATACGACCATACTCAATCAGTAAGCTTTTATTCTTAAGAACTGTAGCTGTTGAAACATCAAGTAGCGAAGCGTTCGTAATGAGTTGTGCCATCGTATCTCCTTAAATAAACCCTATTGCAAAATAGTTGAAGCAAGTTCTTCAGAAACTAGAAAAATAAAATCTTTACCGCGCTTACTGTCTTCTTTAAGTTTAGCAAGCGACGCATCATTAAAAAGAGCAAGCTCGAGCTTTTCCATAGACTCAAAGTAAGCTTCCGTTACGTACTGATAGCGAGGTTCACCTAAAACAGTTGCCTTAGTTCTATAAAAATCTGTTTTCACTACATGTGGTGTCGCAGCATTTTCATTTTGGTGTTCTGTGCTGCGCCACTTGATAAAAGCATCATGATCAGCATCATCAGGCAAGTTATAAAGCACGGTAAGTTTAACCATAGGTCACATCCTTAATAAGCTAAGGATAACTCGAGTGGGATTTGTTATTTGAGCTAAAGGCTAGGTTTAACGTTTTTGTAGAACAATTTCGAAGGGCCAAAGCACTTTTAATTGCTTTGCTTAAGTCATTTGATAGCTACTATTGCTTATTATACTGGCGTAAGGGTTGGAAATTTTTCATTTGTTTTGCTTGAACTTTGTGATAGCTTGCACTTGGATGCTAAAAAGATTAGTCCCTCCTTTACACTACAGCCAGCAAGAAAGGTTTCGTCATTACCTTTATACCTTTAGCCTAATCATTGGTATTCCTAATCTTTTGGTTATCTGGTACTTCATTCAAGCAGATGATCCTTTTGCGAGAGTTTCGCATCTTCTTATGATGGTTCATAATGTGTGGGCATTAACAGCTTTGATTAGAGCCAAACAATCTTTGCAGTCTATAGAGCGCGCAACCCTAGGTACGATTATTCTTGTATGGTTAAGTAGAGCACTCTACACAAGCTTTTTTGCAAATGCTGCTGTTCAGAATTTAGCAAATCAAGATATTTATTTGGGTTACATTCTTATTTGTGTACTGGCTTATGTCGTGTTTGATGACGGCTCAGCCCTCAAAATAGCAGTGGCTATTTTCGTTTTTTCGCTAACTCTAAGTGTTAGTCAGATTGCGCTAGCTAGTAGCGAAACAAGCTATACCGGCATTCTACAATTTCACGCTTATCTCTCTTTTATTATTGGTAGCATACACATTCTCAGCCATCTTAAAAAAGAACTAAGTGAATCCCAAGCTAAATCAGATACACTCGAGCTTATTGCTTTTAAGGATAGCTTAACAGGTTTAAATAATCGACGTAGAGTATATGAAGCTTTAAAGAATAACTTGGTGGTTGCAGAGCGTTACGAGCGGCCTTTTAGTATTATTCTTTTAGATATTGATCATTTTAAGCAGATTAATGATGTTCATGGTCATGATGTCGGTGATCTTGTTTTAAAAGAATTTGCAAGCTTAATAAGCCTACATTCGCGAAAGACAGATATCGTGGGTCGTTGGGGTGGAGAAGAATTTTTGATTGTTTGCCATGAAACCCCGTTAGCAGAGCTAAGCCATTTGGCAGAACGAATGTGTAGCGTCATAGCAAACCATACATTCCCTATAGTCAAGCAAGTAACTGCAAGTTTTGGTGCGGTTAGTCATAGTGCTGGAATAACTGCTGAGGATTTGCTTAAAAGTGCTGATTTGTTACTTTATGAAGCTAAAAATGCAGGTCGAAACCAAGTTAAAAGCCAGCAACTAAGCCCTCAAGGGTTACGAAGATTAAGTTACCAAGCTGATTTAAGCCGCAGATAAATTAGCGTACTTCAACAGTAAGCGCTTAGCACCTGCTTCTTTAAAAATGACTGTAATTTCAGCTTTGCTTCCTTCACCACTTACCCCCACAACCGTGCCACTACCAAAGCGAGGATGCGTAACACGCTCACCACCCTTAAAGCTTGTAGATTCACCTGCCTTTTTAGGCATGTCTGCCTCTAAAGAACGTGAAGGTGGCTGCCAGACGTTACGCGAAAATTTACTCAAGCGACTTGCATCTGTAAGCTCTTGACCCAAAACATCAATCTCTTGCAGCATGCCTTTAGGAATATCTTCAAGAAAGCGGCTTGGGCGCGCAATCTCAGTACGACCAAAATTCATGCGTGATTCACAGTGAACCAGCATAAGGTCTTCTTGCGCTCTGGTAATACCCACATAAAGCAAGCGTCGCTCTTCTTCAATATCTTGCAAGCTCGCTGTTGAACTACGGTGTGGCAGTAAGTTCTCCTCCATACCCACCAGAAACACCACAGGAAATTCTAAACCCTTAGCATTATGCAAAGTCATAAGGGTAACAGCCTCATCAGGCACCTCATCATTAACAGCCTTAACCGCACGGTCATCAAGACTAGCCATGAGTGCAGCTTCATCTAAAAATTCACTAATGCTACCCCCACCATCTTCCTGCCATTCCAAAACAGCATTCAGAAGCTCCTCAAGGTTCTCCATGCGAGCCTGCGCTTCAAAAGATGCCTCATCTTTAAGCATCTGCATATAGCCAGAAGTATCATAAATAAGTTTTAAAAACTGAGCAGCCTCAAGTTCACTAGAAGCGTCCATAAGGTCATCCATAAGTGCCAAAAAATCAGCAATACGATTAACCGCAGGTGTTCCTTTAAGCACCGTCTCAGCATTTTTAAGTGCATCATAAAAACGAAGCCCATGCTGAGCAGCCCAAGCACTCAAATTTTCTTCACTTGTCTTACCAATACCCCGCTTAGGTCGCTTTAAAATACGCTTCCAAGCAACATCATCAGACGGGTTTAAAGAAGCCTTCGCAAAACTCAAGACATCCTTAACTTCACGCCTATCATAAAAGCCAACCCCACCCACAATTTTGGCAGGAATAGCAGAACGACGCAAAGACTCCTCAAGTACCCTAGACTGCGAGTTCGTACGATACAAAACTGCAAAATCGTTATAACCAAAGTCTTTCTCAGCCAAAAGCCGCTCAACCTGACGCGCCACAAAATCAGCCTCAGCACGATGATCCACCGCCCGATAAATCTTAACAGGCGAACCATCCCCCTTAACAGGCTTTAAATCTTTATCTAAACGACCCTCATTTTGCTCAATCAAAACATTCGCCAACTTAATGACACTACCCACACTACGATAATTAAGCTCGAGTCTGTAAATATTAGCGTCATGAAAGTCTTTTTGAAAATCAAGTATGTTCTGAACATCTGCGCCACGAAACGCATATATGCTCTGGTCAGGGTCACCTACGACCATTAAATTGCGATCTCGACTGGCAAGTTGCTGGGTGAGTTGGTACTGCACTGCGTTGGTATCTTGATACTCATCAACATGAATAAATACAGCGCGTTGCTGCACCCGCTCTAAAACATCATGATGTGAGCCAAAAAGCTCTACGGTGCGACCTAAAATGTCATTAAAATCAACTGCATTGGCTTTGCGTAAACGACCCTCGTAACGCTGATATACTTCGACGATAAGCTCAATTGGGATACCTGAAATCATATTACCAAGCTGCCGTTCACCTTCTTGAGCCAGCATTTCAGGGTTCCATAAATTAGATTTGCTACGGTCAATTAAGGCGCGTAAAACCCTCGGGTTGGTATCTTCAAGACCCCGAACGCTCTGTAGTATTTCTTTAAGCACATCAAGCTGATCTGTATCATCATAAATAGCAAAACCAGCATTAAGCCCAATAAGCTCACCGTACGTTCTTAAAATACGTAAGCAGGCTGAGTGAAAGGTGCTTACCCAAACATCACGCCCCTCAGGGCCGATGAGCGATTCAACTCGCTCTTTCATTTCACCTGCAGCTTTATTGGTAAAGGTAACAGCCAGAATTTGCTGAGGGACCACCCCAAAGTTCTCCATAAGATAAGCAATACGGTGCACAACGGTACGTGTTTTACCTGAACCCGCACCTGCAATCACCAAAGCAGGCCCTTCAAAATGCTGAACAGCAGCCTGCTGAGATTCGTTTAAAGAAGAAAGTAAATCGTTAGACACAGTTTTCGTATCATAACGCTATAAAGCAAGAGCAAAGGTTAAAGAGAAAAGGGGTTCAGCTTTAGACAAGAAGGGTGTTTAGTATAAGTGCCGTTATAGCTTTAGAAAATCAATATTACAAAGCAACCAGCTCAGCTTGATTTATACTTTGGAAATTTAAGTATAGCTACTGCATATACTTTGATTGAATTGTTGACAGTTGGGAGAAACAATGCGCTATGACATTAAAAACTTAAAGGGTGACTTGTCAGGGGGGTTGGTTGCTGGCATTATTGCTTTACCTTTAGCACTTGCCTTTGGTGTTCAGTCAGGATTAGGGGCAGCTGCGGGTCTTTATGGCGCTATTGCTATAGGTATCTTTGCTGCTTTACTAGGAGGCACTCCCACGCAAGCTTCAGGCCCTACAGGCCCCATGACGGTTGTCTCAGCATCCATTGTGCTATACGCAGTTGAGCGTACAGGCAGCATAGAAAGTGGACTCGGTATTGTCTTACTTAGCTTTTTAGTGGGCGGGATTCTTCAAATTGTTTTAGGGTTTTTAGGCATTGGTAAATACATTAGATACTTTCCTTACCCTGTTGTTTCAGGCTTTATGAGCGGCGTTGGTCTGATTATTATTGTCTTGCAACTATGGCCTTTTTTAGGAAGCAGTTCACCCAAAACAACAGTTCAGGTGTTTACCCGAATTGCTGAACCACTCTCAGCACTTAACTTTAATGCCATTTTGTTAGGCACAATAACCCTAGTTGTGTACTACCTTTTTCCGCGTATAACAAAAGCTGTACCTTCAGTACTCGTTGCCTTATTGGTAGGTACACTGGTTGCGGTTATTAGTGGTATGGATGTGCCTATTATCGGCGATATTCCAACAGGCTTTCCAGCTTTACAACTAGGCAAAATCTTTGCAGTTTCTCCAGAGCACTATAACTTCATTTTGGAGTCAGGCTTAACCTTAGCTTTGCTCGGTTCGATTGATTCTCTTTTAACTTCAGTCATTGCTGACAATTTAACCAAAAAACCACATAACAGTAACCGAGAACTTATCGGTCAGGGCATCGGTAATATGATCGCTGCCATCTTCGGGGGCATCCCTGGGGCTGGTGCAACCAAAGGAACCGTTGTAAACATAAACGCTGGAGGTACAACACGCCTTTCAGGCATTACCCATGGTCTTGTTCAGCTTGCTGTTTTACTTGGCGCAGGTGCCATAGTTTCTTACATCCCCTTAAGCGTGCTTGCAGGCTTACTCATATCAGTAGGACTAGCCATCATCGATTACCGAGGTCTAAAGCACTTACGGCATGTTCCAAAAGCAGACGCGACTGTCATGATTATCGTTTTACTTTGGACAGTTTTTGGCAATCTTATACACGCAGTTGTTGTTGGTATAGTACTCGCAAGTGTTCTTTACATGAAAAAATCGGCAGATTTTCAAGAGGCCGAAGCTTCATTAACCTTACTCTCAGAAAGCCTATGGGCTGACGAAATAGAATTACAAAAAACCTTTGAAGACAGCATTTATATAAAACATTTAAATGGCCCTCTCTTCTTCGGTTTCACTTCAGGATTTAAAGCATTAGCTGCAAAGGTTAGTGAAAAAAAGGCAAAAGTACTTATTATTCGAATGAAAAACGTACCCTACATGGATCAATCAGGTTTATATGCACTTGAAAACGCAATCTTTAGTTTGCGGCAAAAAGACACCTCAGTTTTACTTGTAGGACTACGCGAACAACCCCGCGACATGCTAGAACGAATACAACTCATACCGAGCTTAGTACCCGAAGAACAAGTTTTTACAAACATCAACGAATGCCAAGCATGGCTCGAGCATAACGCCCTAAATACATAAACACTCGAGTTTGGAAAGGAAGTAATTATGGATAGTGAAAAGCAAGCTCGCATTATAAATACCAATCAAGAGGGTTTGATTGAGAATGTCTTAACTCAAGAGGACCAAGTTAAGCTCACTCCTGACGTTGTTATTGATAGTTTGAAGCACGGTAATGAGCGGTTTGTCAAGGGTGAGGTTACCTTAAGAAACCATACAGAGCAGGTGCGTAAGGCGACTTTGAGTCAGTTTCCTAAAGCCATTATTTTGTCTTGTGTAGATTCAAGAGTGCCTGTTGAAGATGTTTTTGATAGAGGTATTGGTGATTTGTTTGTTGCGCGGGTGGCAGGTAACTTTGTAAATGTAGACATGCTGGGTAGTATGGAGTTTGCCTGCAAAGTATCTGGCGCAAAACTTATTTTGGTTTTAGGTCATGAGCACTGTGGTGCGGTAAAAAGTGCGATTGATGGTGTAGAGCTAGGTAACATTACGGAAATGCTAGAAAAAATAACCCCTGCTGTTCACAGTTTTGCTGATTATGAAGGTGATAAAACAAGCAAAAATGCTGAATTTGTTCACAAGGTTTCAGAAAAAAATGTGGAACTAACTATTGCTAAAATTAGGCAAGAAAGCCCTATTTTGAAGACTATGGAAGCTGAAGGTCAGATACAAATAAGAGGCGCAATGTACGATATGGATACAGGCGAGGTCGACTTTCTGTAAGACGCTTTTTGCCTATAAATCAATCTAAAATCTGTTAGCATTTTCAAGACTGAAGGAAATTACGCGTAAATTCATTAGCTTTTTACTTCTTGTTCTGGTCTTCGGTTTTATTACTACAGGCTCAAAACTACAGGCTCAAACTGAGTTGCTTGTAATTCAAATTTGGCTATTTGTGCTCAAG